>CALRLS020000204.1:0-8924 GCA_943368815.1 Cyanobium sp. NIES-981 | reverse complement strand
ACTGTTGCCTCTAGACTTTGGCTAAAGCCAATCGGGTAATTTTAATTTATTATTCCTCCAGCTAAAGCAGGAGGCAATTGAATATCCCTATAGACGCAGGCTCATTTTCAAATGCCAAAATTGAATTGGCGTTAAAAGAAAAATATGTTTCAATTGGATTTATCCAAGTAATGAACCCCTCATAAAAACTAAAAACAAAACATACCCCCTTATGAAAAAACGCTTCATCAAAACAGTTGCCTTGCTGATTATCAGTGCTTATTCATTTGCGCAGGACATCAAATCTATTGATGCCTTTACCATTGGGATGGAGAAGAAAGAAGGCTTTCTGGATTTTTATTGGAATGCCAAAGACGGCAAAGTATACCTTGAAATCGACAAATTTGACACCGAACTACTCTATTATCCCTCATTGGCGCAGGGGATAGGTTCTAATGATATTGGCTTGGACCGTGGCCGTTTAGGACAGGAACACGTTGTAAAGTTTCAACGAAGCGGCAATAAGGTTTTAATGATTGAGCCAAATTATTCGTACAGAGCCATTTCAGAAGACCCCTTAGAAAAAAGAGCTGTAGAGCAATCGTTTGCTAAATCTGTACATTTCGGGTTTGAGGTAAAAGCCGAAAGCAATGGAAAAGTATTGGTAGACCTGACACCTTTCCTGATTCAGGATGCGGTAGGTGCGGTTCAGGATATTGCCCGTTCAAGACAAGGGACATTCAGATTAGATGCTTCCCGTAGTGCGGTCTATTTGCCTTATACAAAGAATTTTCCTAAAAATACTGAGTTTGAAGCAATTATTACGCTAACCGGAGATAATCCTGGCGGATACCTTCGTGAAGTTGTGCCTACCGCAGGCATTGTAACTATGCATCAGCATCATTCTTTTGTGGAATTACCGGATATAGAAGCTGATAAAAAAAGCAAAGCATTTACTCCTAGGGAGTTTGACCCACGCATTGGTTATGGTGGCATAGAATACTTCGATTATGCTACGCCTATCAGCGAGCCTATCATGAAAAGATATATTTCCCGCCATCGTCTGCAAAAGAAAGACCCTACTTCAATTCTGAGCGAGCCAGTAAAACCTATCATCTATTACATGGATCCGGGTGCTCCGGAACCTATCCGTTCGGCTCTGATGGAAGGTGGTGCATGGTGGAATCAGGCGTATGAAGCGGCCGGATATAAAGATGCATTTCAGGTAAAATTACTTCCTGCTGATGCCGACCCAATGGATATTCGCTATAACCTTATCCAATGGGTACACCGCAGCACCCGTGGCTGGTCGTATGGTGCAAGTGTGATAGACCCTCGTACGGGAGAGATACTAAAAGGCAAAGTGACCCTGGGTTCATTACGTGTGCGTCAGGATTTTCTGATTGCCCAGGGGTTCATTGGTAATTATGAAACTGATACATCGAAAGTAAATGAAATCACCCAGATGTCATTAGACAGGCTGAAGCAATTGTCTGCACATGAAATAGGACATACACTTGGCTTACCGCATAATTATATATCAAGCATCAATGGCCGTGCCTCTGTGATGGATTATCCTCATCCGCTTGTCAGCTATGCTAATGGCAAATTTGACCTTTCGCGTGCTTATGCAATGGGTATTGGTGAGTATGACAAAGCCTCAATCATCTGGGGGTACCAGGATTTTCCGGATAATGTGAATGAGAAAGTTGAATTAGAAAAGATTGTACAGAATACTTTAAGAAAAGGGCTAAGGTTCTTAACTGACCAGGATGCCCGTCCGGAAGGCTCAATAAGCCCATCAACACACTTATGGGATAATGGCGGAGATGCCACTGCAGAATTAAAAAGAGTGATGGAGTTACGTAAAATTGCATTGAGAGATTTTACTGATAAGAAAATCAGAGCCAATGCACCAATGGCAACTATTGAAGAAGTGTTGGTGCCTATGTATATGTTCCATCGCTATCAGACAGAAGCTACTGCTAAAGTTTTAGGTGGAGCAGATTATAATTTTGCCTTGCGTGGTGACGGACAGGTAATTTATGAGCCCGTATCTGCAAGCAAACAACGTGAAGCCTTTAATACTTTGATGCAGACTTTGACACCGGAATTTTTAGCAGTGCCGGACCATATCTTAAAGATGATTCCGCCAAGAGCGTTTCGTTATCAGGCTAATTCGAGAGAGGTTTTTAAACGTCACACAGGTTTAGGTTTTGACCCTTTGGCTCCGGCTGAGGCTTCCGCTGCCTTTACTCTAAGATTGATTCTGAATCCGGAACGCAGCGCCAGACTGGTGAGCCAGAAAGTAATGAAACCGGACCTGCCAACCTTGGCCGAGGTATCAAGCATCATGGTGCAAAAGCTATGGAAAAAGCCTGAAATGTATAAGAACAATAGCTATTATGCCCAAATTGACAGAATGGTTGCCATGTTGTTTTTAGACAAGTTGATGAATCTGGCCAATAATAAAGAGGCAGCAATGGAAGCACGTGCTAATGCCTATGGCGCTATTGACGATATTCAGGAATGGCTGAAAAGTAATAATGTTGACGGAGCAGGATTTGCCCGCCTGACCTTATTGAAAATCAAACAATTTGAAGAGAATCCGGACCTTACAAGTCCATCAAATGCCATAGCAGCACCTGACGGAGCACCCATCGAACCGGGATATGAGTGGCTGGATGAGGATTGTGAGTGGAAGTAAACCCCTAGCCCCTAAAGGGGATGACTAATTCGGCGATAGGTTGCGTATGCAGATACCGAGTGGAAGCTTAGAGGTTTGGCTAAAGCCTATTAAGATGATTGCTTTCTATATTACTCCATTTGAAAATGGGGGCAATTGATTCCTTGATTCAATTGCCCCCAGCTTTAGCCAAAACATTTGTTTCTTGAAACATAAAAGGAGTATGTTTTAAGACTAAACAATTATTTATTGAACCTTTATCTATTTCTGCTTGAACAATATTTTCCAAGTAGGTTCAAATTCTAGTTCGTTAAAATCGACAGAATGCAAATTTTTTCCCTTATAAATTCCAGTACTGAAGGTATCCTGAATCCAGTTTACGAATGTCCAGTTACCAGCCTTTTCAGGCTTTCCCCATTTTCTCCTTTTTAATATAGAAATTTTAGCATTAATTTTTTCAGAAAGCTCTTTAATTACTGGTTCGGAGTCAATTTTTAAGTTTTTAGCTATTGCAATAACAATAAAGTATCCAAATTGCATTTGTCTTTTGTGTGTAAAGTCATTTTCATTTGAAATTGAAATAAAAATGTCAGGTGGTGAACCCTTTTTCTCGCAAATTGTCCAAATAGGAGTCCAGAGCTCAAAGTTTTGAAAATATTTATCAGTATCAGTCGAATTAGTCCACTTTTCGTGAGATTTTAAATCCCATCTTAATCTTCCTAATTTCATCTCTGAATGATAAATATACTCTCTATTATCTTTTTTTGCGGTTCTCTTTTCAACATCATATTTTATAACTCTAATTCCTGTTTTATTATAGGTTTCGGTTTGTTTTAAAAGTGAATCAAAATAAGGCTTAAAATCCTTATCCCAATTAGATTTTATCCAAGGGAATTTGCTTTCTTCATTTTGTCCAAAGATTAAATAGAAGTCATACGGTCTATTGATCCATGTAGTTTCAAGTTGCTCTAATGCATCCAATTTTTCGTTGAGGAATTCTTTTATTTTAGTAATCAACGACATTTCCAATTCATTAAGGTATTAGGTAAATATACGAAAGTTTTGCCGCTCTCTGCGGAGATTGCAGTTTTTGTATTATCAAATGAATTAACGATAATTATCGGGTGTCAATTCAATAAATTAAATTGCTTATAATTTATCGCTTCTCTTCGAAGAAAGGAATTGGAGAAAGAGGGAATCAGACAAGGGAAGCGAAGGAAATAACAAGGCTTTAGTTCAACGCATAGTGGAATTTTATGGTTATATCCACCAAAAAATATCTAATTAAGTGCCTTTATACTTAGAGACAGGGCATTGACCTGTCTCTGCCCATTTCAGACGTTTGGGTCGATATAAAAGCATAACGGACTCAATTCGCAGGTGTATCATACAATTCCACATTCGCAATCAATGGCTTAGCTAATGTGCCTTGAATGGCGATTCGGATTTCTTTGCTTGTCACTCTCGGAAAATACACAATTCGCTTATTACCGATGGTAGTAGCCGTTGCTACGGTTTTCCATTCGTTGTTTTCTTTTACCTGCACAGCAAACTGGCTGACACGCTGGCCATAACGGATGTCTTCCTGTACTACCAGACAATTGAAATTCTGTGCCTGATTCAGTTTAATATCGTAGCTGTTTTCGCCAATCGCTTTTGTGAATGTACCTTTGGTCAGAAGATTTTTCTTAAAGTATTCATCACGCATTTGTTTAAACTCCATCAGTGATTTCTCATCGTTTTCATGTATCAGACCACGACCATCCACCGGAATATTCAATAATAGATTAGCCCCTCTGCCTACCGATTTATTATAGATATCCATTAAAGCGGCTGATGTTTTCACTTTATCGTCTTCATTTTTATGATAAAACCAACCCGGACGGATAGATACATCACATTCCGCCGGAATCCAGTGTGTGCCACCTGCATCACCCACATTCAGATGCTTGGGCTTATCATAAGCAGGGAACAATTGCGCACCATTGATAGTACTCCAGCAGGTTTCGCCTGCAAAACCTCTCTCATTACCTACCCAACGAATATCAGGACCCGCATCGCTGAAAATAAGGGCATGGGGTTGATAGGTTTTTACAGTTTTATTGAAAAGCGGGAAATCATATACCTGCTTTTTGCCGTTCGGGCCTTCGCCATTGGCACCGTCAAACCATACTTCAAATAAATCTCCGTATTGTGTAGTAATTTCTTTCAACATTTTTACATATACCTCATTGTATTCAGGCGTACCGTAGGTTGGATGGTTTCTGTCCCATGGAGAGATATAGATACCCATTTTCAGACCGTATTCTTTACAGGCTGCAGATAGCTCTTTTAAAACATCGCCTTTGCCATCTCTCCATTTTGACTCTCTGACCGTATGGGTTGAGTATTTGCTCGGATACAGCGCAAAACCATCATGATGTTTGGCAGTAATAATGATGCCTTTCATGCCTGCAGCTTTGCAGATTCTGGCCCATTGGCGGCAGTCTAATTGGGCAGGATTAAATACTTCTTCCTTTTCTGTTCCATCGCCCCATTCTTTATCGGTAAAGGAATTAGGCCCGAAATGCACAAAAGCATAATATTCCATTTTATGCCATTTCAATTGGTCAGCTGATGGAGTAGCGCCAAACGGCTTAGTGGTTTGAGCCAGAGTAACACTTGCAAGCAAGCATAAAAAGAGGATTTTTCTCATGAGTGTTTTGTAGTAGAGTGTGCAACCCGATTGGCATCGGTCTGCTAAATATTTAGTGGGTCAAAATTAGTGAATTTGAATTTGTTTAGCGTTATTTTTACAGAATGAAATGTTTTGTGTAAATCTATTTTTGGACCACATATTTCAGTAAATTACACACATATAGTCTCTTTAAAAATTTACGTGCAAAAATTCCAAAATCAATCAAACAAAAATGAAATCCATTGTAAAAACACTCTTACTCATTGTATGCTCACTAACCATTTTAGAGAGTAATGCTCAGAAAAAATCTGCATTTAAAGCCAAAGAGATTTACAAATCCAAAGATTTAATTGTAACTCAAATTGCAGAAAATGCTTTTGAACATACTTCATTTAAGCAAACCAATGACTTTGGGTATGTGCCTTGTAACGGGCTTATTGTAAGAAGTAATAATGAAGCAATTGTTTTCGATACACCCACCAACGACAAGAGTGCGGAAGAGTTAATTAAGTGGATACAGGAATCGTTGCATTGTCAGATTAATGCTATTATTCCGACCCATTTTCACGATGATTGTCTGGGTGGATTGAAAGCTTTTCATGATCATAATATTGCTTCGTATGCCTATTTCAAAACTATTGAACTGGCCAGAGAAAATAAATATGAGGTACCAAAGAATAGCTTCACCGAGCCATTGCGGCTAAAAGTAGGCAAAGAATATATCTCAGCAAAATTTTTTGGAGAAGGCCATACCAAAGATAATGTTGTTGGTTATTTCCCCAGTGAAAATATTCTGTTCGGTGGATGTTTAATAAAAGAATTGAAAGCCGGTAAAGGCTATTTAGGTGATGCGAATGTACAGGAATGGTCAGGCACAGTCGAAAAGGTTAAAAAGGCATATCACGATGTGAAGATTGTTGTTCCGGGGCATGGGGATTATGGAGATGGGAAATTATTGGATTATACTATTCAATTGTTTAAGATAAAGTAAGCAAAGTATATTTCTGAAATAGGTTCACAAAAACTTATTTCAGGACACGACACCTGTAGGATTAATTCTTAAAACATTTCAACGATATTTATTTTGCATAATGGAAGCAATCAAATTTTCAGAAAAAATAAATATTGCCGCTTCACAGGAAACCGTTTTTGATTATACACAAGATTATAATAACCGGCTTAATTGGGATACGTTTTTAAGGAGGGCAGAGTTAATTAACGGAGCCACAAATGCGGACAAAGGTGTAAGGGCATATTGTGTTGCCAGAAATGGCTTAGGAATGGAGACCGAATATGTAAGTTTCAACAGACCAAAAGTGACAGCAATAAAAATGACAAAAGGCCCATTCCTGTTCAAAACATTTTTAGGTTCATGGACATTTAAGGAGCTTAAACCAGAATTGACTGAAGTGACATTCCTATACTCTTTTGAACTTCGTTTCCTGTTTAGTCTATTCCCTGCTTTTATTAAGCGAAACTTACAAAACAATGTAAAACAAAGATTGCTCGACTTGAAGACCCGCATTGAGAAAAGCGCAAATGTATAGCACTCTTAACGTTTCTTCATGGGCTACTGATGGGCGCGCTTGGATAAGTAAACCAGATTCCTGCAAAAAGATTCTAAAGACCAACTCGCACTTTTTGCCAAATGGCAAAAAAAATCATTTTTTGTTTACTCACCTTTGTCCCATAATTAATTTCAATAATTAAAAATATGGGAAAGACAGTTTTAGTTACAGGCGCTTCGTCAGGTATTGGCAAAGCAACTGCAATATATTTAGCACAAAATGATTATAACGTTTATGGCGGGGCTCGCAGAATAGAAAAAATGCAGGACCTGAAAGCTTACGGCATCCACCCGATTGCTTTAGATGTTACAAATGAAGAAAATATGTTGGAATGTGTTGAACAGATTCGGAAAGAAGCAGGGAGTATAGATATTTTAGTCAACAATGCAGGTTCAGGCTATTATGGTGCCCTGGAAGATATGCCGATGGCTGACGCAAAATACCAGATGGAAGTAAACGTTTTTGGCGTGGCTCGTCTTATACAACTGGTGTTGCCGGGTATGCGGAAAAACAAATATGGTAAAATCGTGAATATCTCGTCGGTTGGGGGTAAAGTAACTTTGCCAATGGGTGCGTGGTATCATGCCAGTAAATTTGCTATTGAGGGTCTGAGTGATGCTCTTCGTAAAGAAGTAAAGGCTTTTGGAATAGACGTAATTGTGATTGAGCCGGGTGGCACAAAATCTGAAATGACAGCATTGGGAGGTGAATATATGATGAGTGTTTCAGGCAATACGGTATATAGTGCTTTAGCAAAAGGTGTTAGCAAAATGTATGCAAACTTACAAAAAGACGCTGCCGACCCGATTGTAATTGCCAGACTCATCAGGGAAGGAATTGAAGCAACCCATCCAAAAACAAGATATGCAGGTGCTGCCGGAGCAAAACTGATGCTGTTTATGAGGAAAATTCTGTCAGATAAACTATTTGACAGACTAGTGATGAGTCAGATGAAATAATTATTTTATGGAAGCATTGATTAACTATTTATTATTATTCGGCAATCTGAACCAACAGCAGATTGAGTTGATTAAAAGCAAAGCTGTACTCAAAGAAATCCGGAAAGATGACTATTATCATGAAGCCGGGAAGATACCCCGTGAGGTGATTTTTCTGACAGCCGGAATTATGCGGGTTTGTTATTACAATAACAAGGGCGATGAGATTACGAAGTATTTTATTGATGAAAACAATTTTCTGGCTGATGTCAGCAGTTACAATCAGGAAATTCCATCGACTGAATATATACAGGCTGTTACAGCTTGTCAATACTTCGTGCTGACAAAAAATGCCATGAAAGAGTTATCGATGACCATCATCGAATGGGATAATATTATTGCCAAGATAACTGCTAAAGGTTTAGCAGATAAAGTGAACAAAATCAGTCCGATGATGGCAGAAGATGCAACAGAGCGCTACCTTTCTTTTCTTGAAAAATTCCCTAATCTTGCAAACCGTATTCCGCTTTCGTATTTAGCTTCTTACTTAGGAATCACACAATCGTCGCTGAGCAGGATAAGGAAGAATATTCGGTGATTTTTCTTTTAGGATTGGATAATTTTACCACGAGTATCACCAGGCGATTGCCGCTAGGGGATGCTCGTGGTTTAAATTTGACGACAACCTGAATTTCTATAGCTATATTAACAAATCCCCTAAACAATTGATTATCAACCAACAATTAACTAGATTTGAAAACAATTATAGCCCAAAACCCGAAACTGCAATGTCTATCCGAATCCTCATTGTAGATGACCATCAGATTTTATTAGATAGTCTGTCCCTTTTAATCTCCTCAATTCCAAACATGGAAGTGGTCGGAACATTGTATGACAGCCGGAAAGTGCCGGATTTTCTGGAAAACAATGACATAGATATTTTGGTGAGCGATATGAACATGCCTTATCTGACAGGCATTGACCTTACACTGAAATTAAGAAATCAATATCCGGGCCTGAAAATTCTGATGCTGACTGTAAACGATGAGGCCGAGACTATCCGTCATGCTTTTCAG
>CALRLS020000203.1:0-8938 GCA_943368815.1 Cyanobium sp. NIES-981 | reverse complement strand
AAGTAGGTATTGTGATGCTTGAAAATATCAATAAATACTCACTTGATTGGTTAGCCAAAGAATCATGTTTGAGCAGTAAACAACTTGAACGTAACTTTAATGAACGAATAGGCATTAATCCCAAATATTTTGCCCGTATCATTAAATTTGATAAGGCTTTCAGAATGAAAAATGCGTTTCCGTATAAAGACTGGTTGAGCATTGCTCTTGACTGCGGCTATTACGATTACCAGCATCTGGTAAGAGATTATAAGGAATTTACCGGAATGACTCCCGTGAACTTTTATATGCAGGATTTGCAATCGCCTGAACGTAAGTTTGGTATTGCAGAAGTTTAGTGGTTCGCTTTTGTTGTTTACCCCAAAGTAGTGTAATCTACCCCTTTTTACTTTTCAGCACTTATTTTGCCATCTATTTTTGGTGTTCAGACCAGAAGCTCTGCTATTGGCCGAATAGGAGAGCATGTATAATCGCTTCTAACTCAAAAACAATTTTATTCATGAAGAAATGCTGTTGTGCATTCATACTGATGCTTTATGTACTTAAGATTTATTCACAAAGTGCTCCACCCAAAGCCGTTATAATTTCGCCAACGGCTAATAATATTCAGGAAGTGCAAGGGAATATTAAAGCCTCTGGTTTAGTTGAAGGCAATAACCTGAGATCAACCTCACTTGCAACCGGGAGTTATCATATAGTAAAACCCATTTATGCAGATGCTGATGGTTCATTAATTACAGGCTATAAACTGGGGTATCTGAGTATTCCTCCGGCAGCATTCCAAAGGTCTATAGAGATATTTAGCGATGAAGGCGCAGTTTCTTATTTAGGAAATGAGATGTTATTCTATACCGGAGGAAGTTTGTTTTTTGCTCAGCCAAGCACTAATCGTAAAATATTAGCACCAATTCAGGTTCCGCATAAAAGTAAGTTAAGCTCATTGAAAATAGCTTTCTATTCGTCAGGAAACCGATACATAGAGGGTTCAATTATCAAAGCTTCACTGATTGAGTATATAAGTGAGACCCCCATTTTTACTTTTACTACACCTGCTATTGATAATAACCCGGTCTTGGTAGAATTTCCGATTGATTTAATAGAAATAGACAACCAGAATTATGTATACACTCTGCAATTAAAATCCTCAACTAATGACTGGACTTCGCTTTCAATCAGAGGCGTGAGTATCGAGTATCATGATTTTTAGCCAATACCTGAAAATGAAAAGACTTATACTACTTAGCTGTATTACAACTTTAATCAGACTGGATATGTCGGCTCAGTCTGCTGTCATTACCAATAATAGTTTTAAGATCCAGAGCCTTAGTAGTGCGCAAATTCAATCTATTGCAGCACCGCAAAAAGGAATGATGGTTTTTGATAATGAATTAAAGACGCTACGCTATTTTGATGGGTTTGCCTGGCTAAACAATAATACGCAGCAAGCCAATTTTGAAGGCCAGAATATGGCCATGTTTAGAGGGAATGCCAGTAATTATGACTCAATCTATGATATGAAGATTGATGCCGAGGGGAATGTGTATGTATTAAACTCTTATTATGGAACAGTAACTTATGATACTTATAGTTTTGCTAATACGCACCCTATTTTAGGGTTTTACTGTCTGGTGAAATTCAGTCCGATTGGGCAGATTCTATGGGCGAAAGATTTAGAGCGCCATACTTACGGGCCTCTGGCAATTGATAATGATGGAAATATTTATATAAACGGGCAAAAATATCTGGCCGATGGCACTGCCGATCCTCTTAATAATACTCAATGGATGAAACCAACTTTTGCCCCAAATGGCAACGTGTATGGATATGGGGGAATTGAGAGCTATAGCCAGACAATCAATAACATTACTTTTGGATGCCCCGGTATACAAAGTGGCGGAAACAAAGGATTGTTTGCCATAGGTGCCAATAAAAACCTGCTTTGGGTAAATTATTCATGTAATAACTCGCTGAATTTTGATGCAACATTTAGCGATGATGCTAATAACTGCTACTTCATGGGTTATCTCGATGATACAATTGATTTTTCGGGTGGTGCAAACACAATCAGAATAGCTACTATTCCAGGCCAAAGAAAGCATTTTATTGGTAAGTATTCAATGAACGGGGATTTACTTTGGGTAAAGTCAATAAAAAACACCCCGGTTTCAGGTTCGAATGATGCCATTACTCATCAAACCCACACAGGCTTTGATAGCGAAGGCAATATATTGATTTCAATTGGTTTCAAGGCCGACAACCTATATTATAATGAAAATATAATAGTGTCGACCAATACTTGTCCGAATCCTGAAAGTTATGGCGTTGGCAATGCAATACAACTTAGAATTAACTCAACGACCGGATCATTGATTGCCTCACAAAAGGATTTTGGCGGAACCACAGCTGAATCAGCTTCTAATTATCTGTATACCATCAACGCCATTGGGTGTCCACTGAATAATGAGGTATGCCCACCTAAGAATAATCAGAAAATCATGCTCAAAAAAGATAAGACAAATGGGGTGATTTGGGTTACAAAAACAACAGCCAACCTTAGTGCGATTGCTAAAGGTGCAGATAAATCAATATGGGTCGGAGGCAGTTTTACTACGGGTAATCTTACGTTTGGCTCAAATTCGCTTACTACGGCTCGCCCAAGTTCAATGTTTTTATTGAGAATCAAAGAATGATGTGCAATGAAAAGACTAATTGTATTTGTTTTATTATTAGTGCTTTATAAAAACTGTCTAGCTCAATCTTCCATTATTCAGCCTGGCAATATGCGTTTGCCAGGCCAGACAAGTAGCGAGATTCTGGCAATCAATACTCCACAAAAAGGTATGATGGTTTTTGATACTGATGCCAGATGTATAAAATACTATAATGGTACTGAATGGATTTGCACCAGTTCGACCAAAGGCATAGTTCCGCAAAACCAGGTGGCTCAACGTGTGGGCAATAATTCTTATGAAGACATCGGTATTTGTATCGCTACTGATAACCAGGGTAATATCTATTTAGGCTTCAATTTTACGGGTTCAGGTACTTATGGCGGGGTTAGTTATAATACCTATAATTATTGTATAAATGCTTATACGCAGTCTATTATTCTGATGAAGATAACAGCAGATGGCATCATTGCCTGGACAACCATTGTGTATGAAGCACAGCCTAGAGACCTGGAAGTAGATGCCAGTCAGAATGTATATCTGATAGCCCGGCAAATTACCTATGATAATCCAGGCAATTGCCCACTAAACAGAGTGCCTAAAGAGACCATCAAAAAATTTAATGCAGTTGGAACATTGGTTTGGCAGCGATATTATCATGCCATTAACCGCGAAATTACGGATCTGGCTCTTAGTGCAACAGGTATTGTTTATGCCGCAGGTACCATGCACGAGACCTCTACGTTCGATACGGCCACACTTAATCAGATAGGCTTGGATGATATTTTTATACTGAAACTTTCAGG
The DNA here is from genome assembly GCA_943368815.1 of Cyanobium sp. NIES-981. Taxonomy (GTDB): domain Bacteria; phylum Bacteroidota; class Bacteroidia; order Cytophagales; family Spirosomataceae; genus Emticicia. The sequence goes on along the minus strand of CALRLS020000203.1, from coordinate 5,463 downwards.
AGCAGATGGCACTGAAATCTGGGCAAAACGTGCAGGAGGAACAGCTGATGACCGATGTGAGAGTATTGAAGCTGATGGAGAGGATTTTTATATGACCGGAAGTATCGGAGGTTCGGCAAACTTTGGGAATAATGCTACTACTCACAATATTGTTGCTACGCTCCAGAATGATGCTTTCATTGTAAAATATAATACCGACAGCGAGGTGCTTTGGCTCAACAGGATTGGTGGTAATGGTAATGACAGAGGCAAAGACCTAAGTATAGACACTAATGGGAGCGTATATCTGGTAGGGTCTTATTCAGGGCAAACCCTCGCAGTAAATGATTATACCAATACTGCTGAAGATCCCGACGGTGCTGCAGATGGATTTTTTATCTCAAAATTCTTGGCAAATGGTGTGCTTTCCTGGCTGAGACATGGCGGTAGAACGAACAACACTGAGCCTGTTTTTTTGAGTATTGCCAGCAATAATGCAGGGAATTGTTTCGTGGCAGGTACTTTTCAAAAATGTGTTTCTTTCGCTCAAAACGACCTTGTAAGTATTGGTAAAAAAGATGTTTTTATAGCAAAATATGATTCAGAAGGAAAGCCAGACTGGGTAGCCAAAGGTGGAGGCGATCAGGACGACCGATGTTTTGGAATAGTTAATGCAGACAATAAGATTTATGCTACCGGCAGTTTTAAACAAACTGCCTATTTCGGTGGTATTAGCCTCACGACTACGGCTTCAACAGGACAATTTTTGTATAAAATCAAGGAATAAAGCCATGAAAAAACTGATAGAAAATAAAGGAGTATACCTGTATCTGGTAATAGTTGTATTAAATTTTTGGGTATATAACAGTTTCGCCCAATCCATTACTATTACACCGGGTAATGCAGGTAATATTCAGATTCCATCCATGAGCCGTAATCAGATAAGTAGCATTGCTTCACCTGAAGTAGGTATGACGGTCTTTGATAATACGCTGAATTGCCTGAAAATCTTTGATGGTGTTTCCTGGAAATGTACCAATCAGCAAGCAGGCAACAACTCACCTGTATTCGTGCCTCAAAAAATGGGTGGAAATTATATAAACAGCGAAAAAGGCTTTGATGTATACACGGATGTAAATAATAATATGTATATAACAGGCACATTTTACCAGTCGGCTACTGTAGGAGACACTATACTTACAGCTACCAGTTTTGATACCTTCATTGCTAAATATAATGCGGAAGGCCAACGTTTGTGGACACGTAAACTAGGTGTAAACCTGAATGCAGAAGGCGCAGCCATTGTAACAGATAATGCCGGGAATGTTTATTTCACAGGCAATTTTAACGGGATATTTAATTTTAATGGCAACACGCTTAACTCTCTGGGAGAGACAAACCTGTTTCTTGTAAAATATAATGCCAATGGAATACCTCAATGGGCAAAAAAGGGTGGGGCATCTCCATTTGTTTCAGACAATAAAACTTTCGGTATTGGTTTGGCAATTGATGCTTCCGACAATGTATATGTGAGTGGTACATTCAGAGGGACAGCAGTTTTTGGCAGCCTTTCATTGACTTCTGCTTCGCAGTATGCGGGTTATTATTACGATGATATTTTTCTGATAAAGTATAGCTCATCAGGAACAGAACAATGGGCAAGGCGGGCCGGAGGTAATGGAAATGATGCCGGAAGAAAAGTAGCTGTTAGCGGAGATTATGTCTATATAACAGGTAAATATATAAGCCCGGCAGACTTTGGAGGAACAACCTACACCGGAAATAATCAGTCAGATGGATTTGTGGCAAAGTATGACTTGAATGGGGCGTTTCAGTCTGTTTTTAGGACTTTAGCTACTGCAGGAGTATCAAATATTGTGAATGATATCGCTTTTGATAATGCTGGTAATCAGTACATTACAGGAATTTATGCCTATGGTGCCACTTTCGGCAATAGTATCTCCCTAACACCGGGAATTAATGATTTTGATAATTTTTTTGTAGCCAAATTCAATAATGCAGGTTTAGCGCAATGGGCAAGGCAATCCACAGGTTCCAGTGGCTATGAGGAGGGAAGATGTTTGGCCGTTGATGCTGGGGGGAATGTCTTTGTAGCAGGTAATTACACCAATTCTCCTTTTTTTGAAGGGTATATAATCCCCCCGGCTCCCGGAACGACAAGGGATATTTTTTATACAAAATACAGCCCATCAGGCGAACTGATATGGCTAAAAAAATCGGGAGGAGAATATGATGATGGTGTTAACGGCATTGCTGTTGACGGATTCGGGAATATCTACGCAACAGGTTTTTTTAAGGGAGTATCATTCTTTGATGATGCTTATCTGCAAAATAATAATTATTCCAATGTCAATTATTCGGGCGAGGATATTTTCTTATTGAAAATTTTTGAATGAGAAATCAGATAAAATCTACGCAGATTTATTAATTATACCTGAAGCCTGATAAATTCTACTAAAATGATAAGAATCACACATATACTAGTTTGCTTATTATTGGCTACTAATTTGCAAGCGCAATTTGCCAACATTGCTCAAAATAATGTTCAGGTTCCGCAACTAACTGGTACTGAACTGGCGGCTTTACCATCGCCGCAAAAAGGTATGCTGGCGTATAATCTTACTAACAACTGTCTGAGTTTTTATGATGGCAATCAATGGAAATGCGCTGATATTGCCAAGAGTAGTTCAGCCGTTAAAGCCACTATTTCTCAACCATTAACAGGTGCATTTTTGCATAATGCTCATGGAATGGCGGCTGATGCAAATGGCTTTACATATATATGCGGTTCGTTTTCAGGAACCTCTATTAATCTGTGCGATACTACGTTGACGGCAGGGGGTTCGATGAATATGTATTTTGGTAAATTAAATCAAAAGGGTTGCCTTGTCTGGGCAAAGGCTATCGGAACAACCAGCTGGAATGAGGCTTATGATATTGCTACCGACGCTAGTGGCAATGTGTATGTGACAGGGTATTTTTCGGGAACAGTTAATTTTGGGAATGGCAATATCACCTCAGCAGGAGGAACTGATGCTTTTGTAGCAAAGTACAACTCAATGGGTGTCATTCAATGGGTTCAAAAAGGGGGTAGCAATGATTCGAATTATGAATATGGATATGGAATAGCGCTTGATGCCAGTCAGAACGTGTATGTTTCCGGCTCGTTCAGAGGCAATGCTGATTTCGGTGGGAATGCCATTATCTCGGCAGGAGATGAGGATATTTTTGTAGCAAAATATGATAACACAGGGGCAATTCAGTGGGTAAATGGCACCGGCGGCACTTATAAAGATTTTGCCAGAGATATTGCGGTTAATTCAACAAACGATATTTTTGTAGGAGGTACATTCAGTAGTTCGTTTAATTATGCCGGAACCGCCATTTCGCCACCTTTTGTTGGCACTTCTGATGCCTTTATTGCCAAATACACCGCAAATGGAACAGTTGCTTGGGTAAGACGAGGTGGAGGAAACTATGCAGACATTGGAAATGCCGTAGCAACAGATAGCAACGGGAATACTTATCTGGCTGGTGGGTTTTCAGACAATGCAACTTTTGGGGCAATTACTATAACGGCCATGAATAGTTATTTAGATGCTTTTGTGGTTCAATTTGATAGTAACGGTACAGCACAATGGGTGACAAAGGCTGGTGGACAGAACGACGATGAAGTAAAAGGTATTTTTATAGATGCCAGTGGAAACGGATACCTAACAGGGTATCATAAAAATACACCATTTTTTGGAACAAAGCCATTGCCTTACTTTGGGCAAAAAGATTATTTCGCTGCTAAAATAGATAATACCGGGGCGTTTCTCTGGACAAAATCAGGTGGAAGCGCTCAGGATGATAGTGGAAGTGGGATTGCAAAGAGCGGTTCGATTATCAATGTGTTCGGTACTTTTTCTGGTACAGGTTTTTTTGATAGAAACATTCTTATTTCTGGCAACGGCAATTCCAACGCATTTTTGCAGAGAATCGAAGAGTAATTGAGGAAATTTCTCCGGCTTTATCTCTTCTGCATAATCCGCTGCATATATTTACCTAATATATCAAATTCAAGATTAACCGTGCTACCTACCGCCAATTGATGGAAATTGGTATGCTCCCAGGTATATGGAATAATAGCTACACTAAAGCCATTGTCTTTCGAATTGACTACTGTCAGACTCACCCCATTCACACAGATAGAACCCTTTTCTACCGTAATATTATTGTTTGATGCATCGTATTCAAACGAAATCAGCCAACTGCCATTCTGGTCTTGAAGTGCTGTGCAGATACCTGTCTGGTCTACGTGGCCTTGTACGATATGTCCATCAAAACGCCCGTTAGCAGGCATGCAGCGCTCTAAATTTACCTTATCGCCAATGGTTAGTTTGCCTAAATTTGTTTTTTTCAGCGTTTCATCAATGGCTGTTACTTTATATCTTACCGCATAGTCTCCATTGGCTCCTTTAACAGTTTCGTATTCAGTATTCAGGAGTTCTACCACTGTCAGGCAAACCCCGTTATGTGATAGACTCTGGTCTATTTTTAGTTCGTGGGCAATATCAGATTCAAAAGTAAAAGTTAAATTTGTGCCATCTGGCTGAATATCAATGAGGTGTCCCATTGATTCTACAATTCCGGTAAACATATAATAATTAATAAGGTTTTCGTCTGCGAATTACTATATTTCAACTTAGAATAGCGAATAAAAGTTCTTATATAGCTATATTAGCGAATGTTTTTCAAAATCATACAACACTATGTTTAAAAACAAAATTGTCCTTTTAATCCTTGTTATCGCCATTATCGGCATATTATTTTACTCTCTAAGGGGCTCAGAAGATTATATTGCCACTATCAGCTAGCAAAGAAAGGAATATGCACAGAATCTGGCAAATGAGAAAGATTCACCTATTGCCAATCTGCCCGATTTTTCAGGCTTTAAGTATTACGACCCTAATGTAGACTACAGGATTGAGGCTGAGTTCAAAGGTATCGCTGATAACGGACAGGTGATGATTCTAATGACTGACAGCACGCAAAGCGAAATCAAAAAAGCCGGAGAAGCCACCTTTATGCTGAATGGAGAAAATTACACCGTCAGCCTCTTTGATGAAGGGAAGATTTATCTTTTACCTTTCCGGGACCTGACCAGCGGTAAAGAAACCTATGGTGGAGGTCGCTATATTAATATTCCAAAGGATAACCTGGTAGGTGATAAAATAGAGATTGATTTTAACAATGCCCATAATTTCTATTGCGCCTATAATGAACGTTATGTATGTCCGATTCCACCTAAAGAAAATTTCATCAAGACAGAGATTAAGGTGGGGGAGAAGGTTTATAAGTAGGAAGGGCATTTTTATATTTAGTTATGAATCAATTGCCTCCATTTTCAAATGGAGGTAAAAAGAAAAAAATAAGAATTGGCTTTAGCCAAAACTGTTGCCTCGAGACTTTGGCTAAAGC
>CALRLS020000202.1:0-8942 GCA_943368815.1 Cyanobium sp. NIES-981 | reverse complement strand
AATAGACTATAGTATCAGTAAAATATTTGATGGATTTAGTTTATTAAATAATTACGAACCCTCTGAGATAAATAAACAAAAGCTTCTTGATGCTAAAGAAAAATATTATAAATATCTTGAAAATGAATTAGGGGATATACATTTTGAAGGACTTCCAACTGATAAAGAAGCTGGTTCAATTAAAGTTAAACTTGAAAATATATTTATTCCCGCTCATTTAATTGACAATAACCCAAAAACGGAAAAGAATTTAGAAGAACTTGACGAAAATTCTAGAGAACGTGTGGGTGATGTGTTGTCAGAAAACTCACGACTTGCAATACTTGCTAAACCGGGTGGAGGTAAATCGACACTTATAAAAAGGATTGCTTTAGCCTATGCATTCCCAAATAGAAAACAACAAATTGATGATAAACTTCCTGCAAATAATTGGTTCCCCATTTTTTTACGTTGTAGAGAACTAGGAGAAAAAGTAACTTATAGCATTACTGATATTATTAATGAAATTCCCATAAAAGCAGAAATACAATCGTGTATTGAATATTTTTCAATTTTAGTATCACAAAGTTTACAAAATGGCAATGCTTTATTACTTATTGATGGTTTGGATGAAATATCTGATGATCAAAGCAGGCTTACATTTATAAACCAATTAAGAACTTTTATTGCGACTTACCCTACTTTAAACATAATAGTTACTTCACGCGAGGCTGGATTTAGAATTATTGCTGGTTCATTAGCTAGTTATTGTAAAAAATATACTTTATCTAATTTAAGTGAATATGAGGTTCAAGAATTGTGCGTAAAGTGGCATAAAGCAATAGTTGATGAATCTGAAAATACAATTAAAGAAGCTATTAAATTATCTGAACTAATTTTGAAAGATTCAAGGATAAAAGTATTAGGAGAAAACCCTCTCCTTTTAACCACGTTGCTTTTTGTAAAAAGATGGGCTGGATACTTGCCAACTAAAAAAAGTGTCCTTTATCAAGAAATGATAAAGTTACTTTTGGTTACTTGGAATGTAGAAGGTCATCAAATACTAGATATAGAGGAAGCCGAACCGCAACTTGCCTTCATTGCTTATTGGATGACAAAAAATGGTAAACAGACAATTACTAGTGAAGAGCTTATCTTGTGTTTAATAGATGCAAGAAAACAAATGCCTGAAATTCTAGGTTACACAAATATTAGTCCTATTGAGTTTATCAAAAGGGTTGAGTCAAGAAGTAGCTTGCTAATATTATCGGGCCATAAACAACTTGGTTCAGGTAGTATTTTGGCTATTTATGAATTCTTGCACTTAAGTTTTCAAGAATATCTTACAGCTAAAGCGATTGTAAAAAAGTTTCTTCCTAGTCCGGAAATAAAAAAAAGGCCAGTTGAAATATTCAAAAAAAATATTGATAATGAAACTTGGAAAGAAATAATTCCAATAGCTGCTGTCTTATTAGAAAGAGAAAACAAAGACTTAGTTGATATCTTAATATCTGAATCTGAAAAAGGAGCAATTAAGAAGTCATTAGTTAATGAAAATAATGATATAAAAGACACTTTTTTACCTTTAATGCTATTAGGTAGTTGTCTTGCAAACGAAATCCAAATTACACCTGAAAAACTCTCAATAGCAATAGAATGGTTTGCAAAAGGAATTCGCTTAATTGAAGATAGAAGTGTTATTGAAATTATTCTTAAAAATAAGTTTGGAATAGTATTCAAAAAAACTGTAAATGAGCTATTCTGCACTTTATACGATGATAAATATATTTCTCCAATTGGAAGTACACTTGGAGAAATTTTTTTGGCAGAAACAAGAACTTTTGAAGATCAGAAAAAGGTCGCCAAAGAAATAGAAATGTTATTAGCTAATGAAAGTAAGCAAAATAAATGCTACGCTATTATGGGAATAATGTCTTTTACTTTTAGTAATGGAGAAATTTTACAAGAGGAATATTCTACTACTTTTTATAATGACAATATATTCAAAATTTTATTAGAACTACTTAAAACACAAGACAAACATTATACTTTTTCTATTTGTTGGGCTTTTGCTTGGATAGGAGCAAGAGGCCTATTACCCGAGAAATTTCAAATGCAATTTGTAAAGGAAATAGTCAAGATATGGTGTAATAATCTCGAACCTAGATTAAGGCGAACTTGTTCTTGGGCTTTAAGTGAGATCTTAGAACCAACAATCGATAAATCAGAATTTTATGATGTAAATGAAATATCCGAAACAATTAGAGTGCTTTATCAAAATCCGCAAAGTAAATTTGACAAAATTACATCCATTTACTTAGGTGCCATAATAGGTGAAAAATTCAAGAAAACTGAAATTATAGATGTAATGAAGACATCTATTAGTAGAGTCAAAAAGTATAAATTTAGAAGTATTTACAAATTCTCACAATTTTTCGATATTCAGCTTTAGACTCAATATTGAAAAATTGCGTTAAATAGGTTAATAAATTTTTTATTTGGTACAATTGAGGTAAATAGATAATTCACACCCTCCCCAAAACCACAATCGCCACCCTCCACAGAAGTCTTAGAGGTAACCTTGTTCATTTCAACCATATCAACTTATTTGCCCTACGGGCAATAATAAAATGAAAACTCCTGCCATCAGAATGAAAATAGGCTTCGCCAACAAACTGCCTTAAAATTTCAATATTTGAAAAAACCTTTAATTTGAATAAATTAGTCATTATTTTCATGCCAGGATTAAAACAATTGATTCATGGTACAAAACGCAGCAAAAACCGTTGATGAATACATTGGTAGTTTCCCGGAGGATATTCAGAAGCTTTTAGAGAAAGTGCGTGCCACTATTCAGTCTGCTGCACCGGAGGCAGAAGAAACCATTAAGTATGCCATGCCTGCCTATGTGCTAAATGGCAATCTGGTTTATTTTGCTGCTTTCAAAAAACATATCGGTTTCTTTGCTGCCCCAACCGGAACGGATGCTTTCAAAGAAGACCTTGCCCCATACACTACAGGCAAAGGTGGTGTGCAGTTTCAATTAAATGAGCCTATCCCCTACGACCTGATACGAAAAATGGTGCTTTTCAGAGTTGATGAAAATCTACGAAAAGCCAGAACCAAATCTGCTAAGAAAAAAGAAGCTTAATTGAGGAAAGGATTAGTACGACGTTCTTCCCCAATAGTAGTAGGCTCGTTATGCCCCGGATATACTACATAATCATCCGCTAAAGTCATGAACTTCGTTTTGATACTATTCATAAGGTCTCTATAGCTGCAAAGCGGAAAATCATAGCGCCCGATACTACCTCTGAAAAGCACATCTCCGCCAATAACAAATTTCTGTGCATGGTTGACAAATGCTATATGACCTGGTGCATGACCGGGTACAAACAGAATCTCTAATTCAGAATTACCGAATTTGATAATATCTCCCTCATCAATAAAACCATCGGCTTCTACCGGTTCATAACCTTTGATACCCCAGGTTCTGCAACGGCTTTCTACATCGCTCAGCACTGGTAGTTCTTTTTTATGCATAAGCATTTTTACGCCGAATTTACGCTTCACAAAAGCACTACCAAAAACGTGGTCGAGGTGGGTATGTGTCTGAAGCAGGTGTACGACCTTTAACTGATTATCAGCAATAAAATCGGCTAATTCTTCCTTTTCATATTGCGCCAGACAACCCGGGTCTATGATAACGGCTTCTTTGGTTTCATCCCACAAAACGTAGGTATTTTCGGCTAAAGGTGAAAATGTAAAATAATGGATATGTATCATTAGTTGTCAGAAATTCTAGGAGCAAAGGTAGGAAGATTCCAGTTGCATTGATAGCATTTTTAGAGGAAAAGGAAATTCTCTGATTGTTTTGCGGAGATTAAATTGCCTATTCTCCGCATAATATGCGGAGAATATTTTGATTATGCGGAGATTAACACCTATATTTATCATAGTCAAGAAAAAGCACTATGTATATATATCAGCAAAAAGATTGGCCGGATTTCTACTGGAATCAAGAACAATTTATAGCCTTATTAAATACCCTGCATCATAAACAGGGCAGATTATTAGGCCGAATGGAATCTCTTGGTTTTCCTCTGCAATCTGAAGCTATGCTTAATACCTTAACATTAGATGTATTAAAGTCAAACGAAATTGAGGGAGAGTTTCTCAATCAGGATCAGGTTCGCTCTTCCTTAGCCAGAAAATTGGGAATAGATATTGCAGGACTTGTATCCTCTGACAGGCATATTGAAGGAATCGTTGAAATGATATTGGATGCCACACAGAATTTTAATGCGCCATTGAACAAAGAGCGTCTTTTTTATTGGCATGCTTCTCTTTTTCCGTTAGACAAAGGCAATATGCTTAAAATGACAGTGGCGGATTGGCGTAAAAATGAAGGTGATCCTATGCAAGTGGTTTCCGGACCTATAGGAAGAGAACGAGTCCATTTTCAGGCTCCGGATTCTTCCGTTTTAGACACTGAAATGAATTACTTTTTTGACTGGTTTAACAGTGAATCTAATATTAATCCTATTATAAAAGCCGCTATTGCACACCTTTGGTTTGTGACAATTCACCCCTTTGATGACGGAAATGGACGAATTGCCCGAACTATTGCAGACATGCAATTATCCAGGGCTGATGGAAGCGTTCAGCGTTTCTATAGTATGTCGGCTCAAATCAGAAAGGAGCGAAAACAGTATTATGATATACTGGAAAAAACGCAGAAGGGAGATTTAAATATTACGAATTGGCTGGAATGGTTCCTTTCATGCTTAGAAAGGGCTTTAACAGCTACTGAAGAAGTTCTGGGAAGTGTTTTAAAAAAAGCACAATATTGGGAAGTTCTGAATACTAAGGATATAAGTGAAAGACAAAAACTTTTATTGAACAAGCTATTAGATGGATTTGATGGAAAACTCACTTCTTCAAAATGGGCAAAAATTGCCAAATGCTCTCAAGATACTGCTCAACGTGACATTCAGAATCTGATAGACCAAGGTGTATTGATAAAAGAAGAACCAGGCGGACGAAGTACTAGCTACAAGTTATTTGAAATTTAAATTGAGGGAATTTCACGCTTATTCTATGAAATTCCTAAATTACCCTATTTCCTCGCCACCCGATAAGTCAAATGCGTAACCAGCGGAGAGTTAACAAGCTCTATCATTTCAAAAGAAAATTTATCTCTATTAATACCCTCAAAAAGCCTGATGCCATTGGTTAACATAATTGGCGCAATGTGAATCGTAAATTCATCAATCAAGCCTGCATTCAGGTATTGCTGAATGGTATTTGCACCACCTGAAATTCTTACGTCTTTATCTCCGGCAGCGGCTTTAGCTTTTTCTAGGACGGCCTCAATGCTCTCGTTGGTAAAATAGAAAGTGGTGCCACCCGGTCTTTCCCAGGGTTCGCGTGATGTATTCGATAATACGTACACGGGAGTGTTAAAGGGTGCTTCTTCCGGCCAATTGGCTTCGCCCTCTTCAAACATTCTTTTACCGAGTATATTTGCTCCTATTCTGTCGAATAATTTTTCCAGAATTTATTATCTATCGAATCCTTTTCGCCTTCTCCCATTTTCAGGCGTTTCAGAAAAGCATCTTGCTTGAACATCCATTCATGGAGACCCATGCCTCCATCACCGATAGGATTCTGCAGTCCACGGTTTTCTCCGGCCATATATCCGTCGAGAGAAATGGCTACGCTGAAAAATACTTTTCCCATCTATGCTTGTTGTTTTTCGAGGTATTCTTTCAATCCTGTATTCACAATGTATGTCCAGCCTTCCACAAAGTTTCCTTTGTCAAAATCCTTGTTAGAGTGATCAAAGTTTTCAATACCTTCGTGTGTAAGTATCAATTTCGTTTTATCGCCTTCAGGGAATAGCTCAAAACTTACCACTGTTTCACCCTTATAGCCCTCATATCGCCAGGTATAGGCCAGTTTTCTCTTTTCGATTACTTCTGTTATCTTGCACACATGCAGGTACTGCACTCCATCTTCCGGACCACCGTAAAACTTAAACTCAAAGCCTACTTCAGGTACGAACTCTTCAAAATCAAAATACCATTGTTTAATTTGTGCATTATCTACAAGAGCAGCCCAGACTTTCTCAACCGGGGAATCAAACACACGCTCAATTTTAATAGCTTGATTATCCATTTTCTTATGCTGTTTTTAGAGGTTGTTTAAATTTTGTTATTCTGACCGAAAAGGACAGATTTTTTAGCTAGACAAGCGGCCGCCGCTGCGGGCGCATTTTGCAGATGTAGCCAGCAGCTACACGGTTCGCCGCGCGATCGAAAAAATGCAACAGCGCAGCGCAGTATAGCTGAAAAAGATGCCTTTGGAGGTCGAATCATAATTTTTAAACAACCTCCTATCATAGAAAAACTGTTTTTTAATTATCCTGATTCTGCTTTAAAAAGTTATCCAATGCATCTAATTTATTGGTCCAGAATTTACGATACTGTTCGGCCCATACCGAAACTTCATTCAACTTGTCCAGTTTTGCCTCGCAATACCTTTCACGTCCTTCCTGTCTGATGATAATCAGACCGCATTCGGTCAGAATCTTGATATGCTTTGAAATAGCAGGTCGGCTTATATCAAATTTTTCGGCTACTGCATTGAGGTTCATCGGCTTATTGGCAATCAAACCAATAATATTTCTTCTCGTAGGGTCGGCTATCGCTTGAAAAACATCTCTTCTCATTTCTGTTATTAATTATGTAACCGATTAGTTACAAATATATATGTAACAATTCAGTTACGCAATTATTATTTCATTTTTTGCCACGATGTACAAAAGGGGACACAAAGTCACACAAGAAGGGTGGGTAAAAGTAATGACTCGATAGAGGCCAGGATTTTAAGGCGTTTTGAGGTAGTTTGTTGCTAAATTTTTTGATAAGAGATATCTCCTAGCCTGACTATTAGCTATCTTCGTATGATACACCTGATTTTTTTTGTAGCAAAATTGAATTTTGAAGTTTCTCAATAAAAAAGAACAGATAGATGGCTACTAAGTTTATTTCGACTTTAGCAACATCACTGCTACTATTTATAAAAAACTCGAATTTAGAAATTGAGAAATTAAAAGAAAAATGAAATCCATCTGTTAAATCTATACTAGGTGATACCATTATTCCGGCAACGTAAGCAAAAGCAAAGCCACCAAAAGCTACAGCAAATATTTGTAATATCTGGTTAATTTTTGAAAGAGTCAAACCCACTTCTGTTTGTCCCTCTAACAATAACCACCCACTACAAATAGATAGTCCAAAGAAAATGGCCATTAATAGATAGAGCAGAATATTCAGTCCCTGAACCGGAAAAGTTGTTGCTATCAGCCAGATTAAAAAAATGATACCAATAGTACCACCGACTATCTGGTAATAAGCCAGGAAAGCTATTCTGGATTTAAGTTTGTTTGTATTTTTCAATTGTGTGTTCATAAGTCAGAGTATTAAGTTACTATTTCTCTCTCATTACTATAACTCTTAAACTGTTCTTCTGTTACAATTTTCCATATACGCTCTACGCTATCGACCAATTCAGTAAAAGTATTATACAAAGGAGCGACACCTAGTCTGATATTATCAGGTGGCCGGAAATCAGGAATAATGATTTTTGAACCATCCATTGGCTTAATCATTGCCTGGCTGATACGGTAGCCTTCGGTATGACTAATGGAAATATGTGAGCCTCGCTGATTGACATCAAGCGGAGAAGCAATACTAAAGCCCAAAGGTTCTAATAGTTGCTGTATCAATTTTATCAAAAACTCACTTTGCTGTATACTCTTTACACGCAGGAGGTCTATCCCGGCTTCTAAGCTAATATCCAGACCTGCTTCAATAGCAGCTAATGATAAAACAGAAGGAGTCCCTACTGCAAAACGTTGAATAGTATCTTTAGGCTGATAATCAAGACTAAAATCGAAAGGTGCCTGATGGCTGAACCACGCCCAGATGGGGCTTGAAAGCTTTTTTTGTAAATCTCTGCGGATATAAAGAAAAGCAGGGGCACCAGGCCCGCCATTGAGGTATTTATAGGTACAACCGACTGCCATATCTGCTCCGGAGTCATTGAGATGAACAGGTACCGAACCTACGGAATGGCTCAAATCCCAGATTACCAAAGCATCATTCTGGTGTGCCATAGCATTGACATGGGCCATGTTATACATGAAAGCACTTTTGAAAACCACATGACTCAATACCACAAGAGCAGTATTATCATCTATTGATTCTTCAAACTGCTTTTCTGAAATAGTAATGCCATCCGGACTTTCTATTATACTTAGTTCATGGTCTTTGAACTGCTGTTGAATTAATCCCTGTAAGATGTATAAATCTGTCGGGAAGTTCAGATTATCCGAAATGATTTTCTTTTTAGTTTGATTAAGGTTCAAAGCAGCAAAAGCCAGTTTATAGAGGTTCAGCGAAGTAGAATCTCCAACAAAAATTTCATCAGCCTGTGCTCCTACCACTTTAGCTATTTTGGCCGCTATCTTTTGTGGCAAATCTATCCAATGTTCATTCCAACTTCTTATAAGGCCTCTGCCCCATTGGTTGGTTACTAAATTATTGGTTTGCTCAATCGTTTTCTTTGGCAGTTTCCCCAAAGAATTACCATCAAGATAAATAGTATCAGGTTCGTTAATAAAATAATCCTTGTATCTGGCTAATTCGTCTTTTTTGTCTAATTCGAGGGCTTTCTGATAAAGGTAGTTAATCATTTTATGATTTTCTATGTAGACTTTAAGGCAGGATTAAATTATAGTATTTTACATATCGTACCAACTTATTCAGATTAAACAAAAATATATCTACCTGAATCTTTTCTTCTTATTCTTTACCGCCCCCGCCGTTTCATTCAAATCAGTTTTCTTCTTAGGACTCGACAATAATCGTTCGGCCAAATCAGCACGATTCAGTTTG
>CALRLS020000201.1:0-8944 GCA_943368815.1 Cyanobium sp. NIES-981 | reverse complement strand
AAATGCATTCCCATTACTTAATACCCTCGCAGCATTTACACCTCTGAAATTCTCGCCATCTGGCGCCATATAAGGTGGATAATCTGCTTTGTTAGGGCTACTGGCTCCTGATACCGTAAAAGGCGTTGAATTGCAATTCTGTATCCATCCACTTGCCGGATTATAGGTATGCACCGATTCAGCCACACTATGTAAACCTTTCCATTCTGTGGCACTTATACTACCATCCACAGGTTTCGACCAGTTGAGCGCTTTGTCCCTCACAGGTACATAATTGCCATGCCAATAGGCAATATTGCCTTTATTATCGGCAAATACTGTATTATTAGACGTATTAGCCTTCAAATCCATCACCTTTTTATAATCTTCCAATCCTTTGGCTTTGGTGCGTTTCCAGCTTTGAATCAGACTCACCATTGAGCGGTTATATGACCTCAGGCTCATCCACATATCATTACGTTTAGCCAGTACCGGACCGTGATGGGTAAAATAAGTAGTGAACTCACGGGTCTGTAATTGCCCGTCTTTGAGGTATTTAATCGAAATCTTCTTCTCCTTAACAGGCTTCAATTGCTTGTCATATTCATAGAAAAACTTATCTCCTTTTTTGCTGATTTTCTCTGCATACAAGTCTGACACATCTACCGCGCTCGAAGTATGCATCCAGCCGCAATAAGGATTAAAACCCTGATATACAAAGAACTGCCCCCAGGTTACAGCCCCATACGCATTGAGTCCTTCTTCGCTTGTCACCTGCACTTCAGGACGGAAATAAAAAGTTACGTGCGGATTGATATATAAAATGGCATTACCGGAAGCTGTTTTTGAAGGAGCAATGGCAAAGCCATTTGAGCCTGTCTGGTTTTCAGGGTCTTTTGGTTCATCGACATAAGAAACCTTATCACCCGAATAGAAATTGCGTAGTTCACTGATGGTAGCATCTGCCGTACTGATGGCACCTATACTTCCGTCAGTCCACAAGAGCGTGTACCAGGGTTTAAAGCGGCTAATCATGGCAGGTTTTACCTCGTGGTGCTTGTAGAGATAATAATTGATGCCATCCGCATAGGCATTCATCAGTTTTTTTAGCCAGGGTTCGGCTTTATTATAATCGGCAATGGCCTCTGTAGTATCAATCAATAAGCGTATCTGCAAATCGTTGTATAGCTCAGCTTCTCCTTTCAGTTCTGCCATTCTGCCCAGTTTCTCAATGTAGTTCATTTCTACACGCTTAAAATCATCTTCACATTGGGCATATAGTAGGCCAAATACTGCATTGGCATCAGTTTTA
Organism: Cyanobium sp. NIES-981; assembly: GCA_943368815.1. Taxonomy (GTDB): domain Bacteria; phylum Bacteroidota; class Bacteroidia; order Cytophagales; family Spirosomataceae; genus Emticicia. The sequence continues at coordinate 7,653 of CALRLS020000201.1, read as the reverse complement.
CCATAAATATGAGGTATCCCCCAATTATCACGAATGATACTCACCTGTTGCGCCTGTTGTTCGAAACGTTTGATTTCTGCCGCCGAAAACTTCGGGGAAACTTTCTGCGCAAGTAGTGAAAAAGGTAAGAATAAGAAGCATAAAAGACTCTTCATACAAATAGTAGTTTGTTTAGATGATTTTGCTTCACAAAGTACATAAATAATCTGAGTATGGCAATTTGCGCTGTGGATTATAGACCAAAAGAATCTATATCAATTTCATTGCGGCACGATTTGAAAAACGTGCCGCAATGAAATTGATACAACCACAATTATACCACTTTCCCCATAGCAGGGTCTGTAAAGCTGGCTTTTCCGGTTTCTACGTGTCCGGCATAGCGTTTTTCAAAAGTAGTATTTCCACTTACCTTCACGCTGAAATCATACCAGCTAAAGCTTTTGGCAAGATCAATCACTACTGTGGTGCTTGTACCTGCAGCTATTGTTTTGCTATGATTCCCGTTCTTATACGATTGGTCTATGATTTCGATACTTACCGGGCTCTGTGTATTCAGGTTTTTTATTTTCAACTCTACATTACCAGTCAGTTTTTTCGGACTGCCCTTTACACGCTGATACTCACAGCTAATCTCAACCGCAGGGTCGGTGGCATTGCCTTTAAACTCTCTCATATAACCATTCGGGCCATAGGCAATCAGGTGATATTGTTCGTTTTCAAAATTATCCAATGCCCACTCGTCCGATAGCTGGTCGCCACTGGCTACAGCATAGTTCCAGGTTCTAACATCTTCCCAACCTGTTTTCTGATTGTTTTTGTCACGCGTGGCATATTTACCCGGTGCATACACAATGAAAGGCGAGCCTTCTGATTTTTTACCGAATACTTCGTCTGATGAACGGAAGTTTATGCTGAAAGCCTTTGTATCTGCGCTCAGTTTACCCTCTACATAAGACTGATACGGAAGAGGCAATGCTTTCCTGACGCCCGGCTCCTGTTTAGGTAAAATACCTAAATCTTTTCCTGCATTTAATTGTGATATTTCGGCCTCGCTCAGTTTCTTAAAGTTAGACGGCAGCTTTTTAAACTTGGCATTATACACAGTCTTGATGAAGGCATCTTTCTGTACAAAAGCCGGTAACTTTATTTTCTCGCCATTGTATGGTTCAAAACTGGATGTAAGGTCACCGCAAACAGTTCTGCGCCATTCGCTGATATTGGTCTCTTTGATGTTCTTACCTGTTTTATGGTTCACGAATTTCTCCAGAAACTGTAAGATAGATGTATGGTCGAAAACCTCTGAACATACATTACCCCCACGGCTCCATGGCGAGGCAATCACCAATGGTACACGGAAACCCAGACCAATCGGACTTGCACGTGAATCCCGCTCCGGATTGGCACGTTTACGTTTCAGTTCCTGTGCCAGGCTTACCTGCTCTACTCCGGCATCTATGCCTTTAGATACTTTACCCGTATGTGTTTCGTGAGGATTCGGTGGGACAAAAGGCGGTACGTGGTCGAAATAGCCATCGTTTTCATCATAACAAAGAATAAAGATAGTTTTCTTCCAAACCTCCGGATTTTTGGTCAGAATATCCATTACTTCCGACAAATACCATGCACCATACCACGGAGCACCGGGGTGGTCAGAGAAATTCTCAGGCGCTACAATCCATGATACTGCCGGCAGATGGCCAGTAGATACATCTTCACGGAACTGAAACAGCACATCACCTTTAGGCACCTGTACTTTTCTGTTCACGCCGTTGTCTTCATATTCCAGCGTAGTCAGTTCATGGTAATGCGGGTCTTTTCTATTATTACTGAAGGCTTTCTTATGGATATTTTTATGAAACTCTGATAGTTTTTCAAATTTCTCAGGTGTCCATTCTTCTAATTCTTTTTTAGCTCGTACCAGATAGCCTTCTTTTTGCTCCAGTTCTTTCTTTGCCTTGCCATGCTCGGCAGTTCCAGCCGTCAAAGTGCTCAATTTGGTTTTTGAAGCCTCAATCTCCTGAGGCAATAGGTTCAGCATTTTTACCAGATACTGGTGAAACTCAGGATGGAATTTCACATGGTATTGCTCAAACCACTCAATCGGATTATCAGTAAAATTGGCCAGCCAGGCATCTTCTTCACCCTCTAAGCCCGTATCAAGACTGATTTCATTCTGATATATTTTCCATGAAACATTATTTTCTTCTAATCTCTCCGGAAAAGTCTTCCATTTTGCCCATCTATCATAATCCACGTCTTCGTTCTTCACATTGGCTTTCGATGCCTCATTTTGTTCTTCTCTTATCGTTCCGGTCCATAGGTACAGACGATTAGGCGTAGTACCTGTCAGTGAAGAGCAGAAGTTCTGGTCACAAACCGTAAAGGCATCTGCCAGGGCATAATAAAACGGAATATCCTCGCGGTCATAATAGCCCATCGTTAAAGGCATTTTCTTGAAATCCTTATTGCCCGACTGCTTCACATCCAGCCATTTATTGTATTTACCCTCATTGCGGGCATCCACCTGGTTTTCCCATGAGTGCGGTAACGAACTCATCCAGGTAGCTTTGGTATCTTTTAAATCAAGTCTGAAAGGCGCAAAGGTTTCTCCGGCAGCATTAGGCTGTAGCCATACCTTATTTTTATTAGGCAGCGTAATAGCTCTGGGGTCATTGAAACCACGCACCCCCTGCAAGGTGCCATAAGAGTGGTCGAACGAACGGTTTTCCTGCATCAGAATCACCACGTGTTCGGCATCAAGATAGGTACTACCTGCTTTGGGGTCAATCGCTAAGGCTTTCTGAATAACGGGGGGTAACATGCCGGCCAATCCTGTGCCACTGGCTAAAACCGCTGCTTTCTGAATAAATTCTCTTCTGGTCTCCATAGTAAGGCTGTCGAAGTGTTAGGGTGTTTTTAGTATACAATCAGGTCGTAAATATAAAACTAATAATTGCTTCTCAATCGGCTTAGCAGCAATTGTTAACAATATCTTTATTTCGATACATATACTTCCAAAGCTAATGGATGGGCTATTTTACACTTGCCAATCATGAATTTAACATTTACAAAGCACGTAATTTTAATTCGGAAATATTAAACGTTATATCCGACATACGTCCCCAATAATTTTTTGGAGAGTTTGACTCTAAATAATATCAGTACTTTCGTATATTGCATAACTGAATAGTATAATCTGTGATTGCTGTCCTTCAATTATACGCTTCATGTTATAAAACAATCAAAAAGCTAAGACTAAAAATTAATTATATTTCATGGAATTACTTGTAACACAGGCGCAAACTGCTGCATCTATACAAATCTCAAATATCCTGGTTGAAGATATTTTCAAAAGAAAGTTCAATTTTAACTATCCAGCCGTTAGCGCCAAATCACCGGATTTCAATAAGTTTATTATTAATGCCCATAGTGTCAGAACCGGAGAACTTATAGGAACTATTACACTATCTACACCCTCTGAAAGTGGGCTTTATCCTTCTGAATATTATTTTGGTTTTAAGATTCCTTCTTCTTTGAGCAATCAGTATATTATTGAAATGGGACGGCTTGTTAAAACCGACAATCCTAAATATGACCCTATTGTTTATCTCTCCTTGCTATTAGCCGTAAAAGAATATAGCAAGGCAAGGAATGTTGAAAGGTGGATAGCTTCTGCGCATACATCACTTTTAGAAAGTATCAGAAACTTAGGTATTGAGGTAGATGTGCTTGATACAAACGCAAAACCAAGACCCGACTTGCATGACGATTTTGGTTCATACACTCAGGATGCCAGTTTTATTACTGCCACAATGAAAAGTTCTTTTGAAGCCCTTGAAAAATTTGAATATCTGATTCAAAACAAAATTATCTCTATTGAGATTGAATAGTATTTCCCCAAAAAAAGCATTTGATGAAAAAAATCGTTACTTCTGTCGTTATCACAGCCATCATGTTGTATTTACCTCTGGTTGGTAAACCAGAACTCATGCTTGATGCAAGAATGGTTTTCCCAACTTTATGCAGCCTGTGGCTATTGCTAAAACAAAAAGAGCTTATCTGGCAAAGCATCAGAGAAAATGCATCAACTGATGGTTATTCGACACTCCTGATTGTTCTGGTTGGCATGATTAGTCAATCCATTCCCATAATTGAATGGCGAATCAATCAGATTCCTGCGTCCGGTCAATTCCATTTCTGGAATTACCTGGGTATAATCATGTTGTTTGGGGGTCTTTTTTTACGTATTCAGGCTATTGAAGATTTAAATCGCTTTTTTACTAATGAAGTCAGAATCGACAATGACTGGCAACTCATCAATACCGGACTCTATCAATACATCCGTCATCCGAGCTATCTTGGGGCTTTTCTTACCATGACTGGCACCTCTGTTTTGTTCGAATCATGGAAGAGTCTAATTGCAGGTGGCATAGCACTTTGGTTAGTTTACTTTTACCGTATTCGCTTAGAAGAGCGGCTGTTACTTTCCCATTTTGGAGAGGCCTATAAAAATTATACTGCTAAAATTCGGCGTATTCTGTTTCTTTTTTGAATTAATTTTTCAGAAAACCTAAGAGTGGCTTAATGAATTTCTCAAAGGCCTCAATATGAGGCAAATGCCCTACACCCTCAATCGGCACCAATTTGCTGTTGGCTATTTTAGTTTGTGTAAGTTTGCCTAATTCGGGGTAATTACCCATAGTGGCCTGCAATGCTGCAGGTGCCATGTCTTTGCCAATGGCAGTTCTGTCTCTTTGTCCGATTATCAGCAAAGTTGGCGCTTTTATTTTTTCAAATTCATAAACTACCGGTTGGGTCATAATCATGTCAGCATTCAAGGCTGAGTTCCAGGCTATTATACCATAGTCTTTATTCAGCGTCCAGCCTGCCAATGGTGCCAGCCATTCTTCATAGGCAGGTTTCCAATGAATATCATAATAATTGGTCCGCTGATATTTTTTCAAAGACTGGTAAGTCTGTTTCAGTTCTTTCTGGTAGGCCGCATCCAATGTCTGATAAGGCACTTTGAGTTTATAATCCTCCAGACCAATCGGATTTACCAGAATCAGCTTTTCAGTAATCTCCGGATACATCAATGCAAATCGTGTTGCCAGCATCCCTCCCATCGAATGCCCCAATACGCACACTTTACTGATTCCCAGACCATCTAAAACCTGTCTGGTATTTTTGGCCAGATCCTGAAACGAATACTGATAATGGATAGGCTTGGAAGATTTACCAAAGCCAATCTGGTCTGGGATAATCACTCGATACCCTGCCTTTATTAAGGCATCAGCTGTTTGTCGCCAGTATGCGCCATTGAAGTTTTTTCCGTGCAAAAGCATTACTACTTTTCCATTGCCTACCTCAGGTTTTACGTCCATATAAGCCATTTCATATTCCTCTTTCTGTGAGTTGATAGTAATAGACTGCACAGGAAAAGGATATTTAAAATTTTCTAATTTCAAATCAGAAATTTGTAGCTGGGCAAGAGAGTTAGTTCCCAATAGTAGTAAGAAACTTAGAACAATATACGATTTAGCTTTCATTGCATGAAGTATATTAAATGTGAGGATATTTAATATAGCCTAAAAAAATATGCCAGATAGTCGGAGAATGGAAAAAGGGTGAAGAACAGAAAAATTTAAAATTTAAAACCGAAAAAGTAGAATGCAGAAGGCATGATAAACATCCAATAGAAAAATGCAGTAGCCGATGCTGCAAAACCTTAGGAAAAAATTACTTATTGAAATAATGTGTGAATAATGTAACAATTTTTAAAATTTATGTAACACTTTTCGATTACAGGACACTGACCTTTGTAAAATAAAATCTCTTCACAACTGTTCTGCCAAATGAAGAGAATATTAAATGGCCTACTACAAAAAAAACAGATTATTAATTCCTTCAAAATTTTACAGTATTACCACAATTCATTAGATATTCTTCTGAATAATCATGCTATAACTTATAGCCTTATCACAACAAAAACAACAACATGAAAACAACAAAATGTTTAGGCATCTGGATGGATAATTCAGCAGCCCATATAATAGAGCCTGATCAGGAAACACCTGAAATTCAGGTTATCAATTCAAAATTCGCAAGCGACAATTCGACCAAAGGCGAACACCAGATGAACAACAAAGCCCATCAACAACAGGCTGAATATTATAAAGAATTGGGCGAGATTATTAAAAACTACGATGAAGTGATTCTCTTCGGGCCTACCAATGCCAAGGTTGAATTATCAAATGTTTTGAAGGAAAATCATCAGTTTGATAATATAAAAATAGAAACTCAGACAGCAGAGAAAATGACCGAAAATCAGCAGCACGCCTTTGTAAAAGACTATTTTTCGAAAAATTAAACGTACTTTAGCTTTAATTGCCACAATGTATACTATAACAAACTATTCATTGTGGCAATTTATCTCAATCTTCCTCTGAGGTTCAAAATATTATGCCCTCCTTCTCCTCTTTTACATTTTTCTGTTTTACAGTAACGGTTGCCGCATTTTTCGGTTTTCACTTTTACAGCAACGGCTGCCGCATTTTCCTCTTTTCCCTTTTACAGCAACGTCTGCCGCATTTCTCGGTTTTTCCGGGCGGCGTTCCGCATTTTACATTTTTCGGTTTCTGCTCCCCTGCACCATGCCCTCTGCTCTATACTCCCCTCAGCACCAAATCAAAAATATAAAATTCTCCTATAGAGTTTTTGCGCAGGGCTGTTCTGATAACTTTTACCATCATCTCAATAGAAGGTGTAGAATAAAGCACTTTAGACAATTGCAGTAAATGCGTATTAAAGCGATTCATATCCTTTTGTTCAAACATCGTTTCGTAGATACAATGATATGTAATGAGGTGGTATTTATCATCGCGCAAATCATAGACTACAACCGGATTAGCGGTATTGATACCAAAGCAGAATAAAAAGACCGGGAAGTCGAAAAGCCGTAAACCATTCAGACTATTGATTAAATCGGCATCAAAAAAATCATAATACTGAAAAACACTTGTTAAACCCTCCTTTGACAGAGCATTTTGCAGAATATGCAGTTTGGTAACCATCAGATCAAGCGGTATGGTATCATAGCTGAACTGGTCGATTGGGAGCCAGACATCTGTCACCAAATCAAGGTATTCCAATGATTTTCTTGATAAATCAAGTTTATAGTCAAACAAAGGATAACCCGGTGCAAAATAGCCCAGATAAAAGAAATCAAGCCCTCTCTCTTTCGAAAAATTCATTTTCAGATACATCAGGTACTTGCCGAGGCTATATTTCTTATAATCAGGGTCATAGAAACAGGAGATTCCGGCTGAGGTGGTCTCTCCCAAATCAAAAAAACCGCAGGCAATCAGTTTTGAGCCATCGTACACACAAATCTCTAATGTTTCGTAGATGTCTTTCGCACCGTTTCCGTAAAGCAGTTGTTGTAAATTAGGGGCAGTATCAAACGAAACGTGGTCCTGATACCTCTCAAAGAGTAGTTCTTTCGTATCATCAATATATGCCTCCCGGACCTGTACAGTAAATTTTGCATTCAGTTTCTGAATTTTTTGCTGTGTTTTAGAAGGCTCGAAAGTATGCAAATCAACCCGTAACCAGATAGCGCTATAGAGGATGTCTTTAAATTTCAGGAAATTA
>CALRLS020000200.1:0-8949 GCA_943368815.1 Cyanobium sp. NIES-981 | reverse complement strand
GTCAACTTTGATTTGTTGGTAACGACCAGCTAACTGGTTTCTGTCCTGATGGAAACCACTCACAATCATGTTTCCAAAGCGACCAAACAAAAAGGCTGATAAATCAAAACCTTTGTATTCAAAGCGGGTTGTAAATCCAAGGTTGAAATCAGGAATATCCGACCCAAGATGCACACGGTCAGCAGCGGTGATTTTGCCGTCCTTATCCGTATCCTGAACTTTGATTTGACCAACTTCACTTCCATACGATTTTGCCAGATCCGCCTCGTTAGTTTGCCAGATACCTACTTTCTTGAAATCAAAATATGAGTTCAAAGGTTTGCCGATAAACCAACGGTTTCCTAAATCATCAATTTTGCCATTATATAATGAAATAATTGCCTCGGTGTTTTTGGTAAATGTGAAGTCTGTTGTCCATTTGAAACCACCAGGAGAGTTTATGTTTACTGTTGATAAGCTCAACTCTATACCCCTGTTACGTGTCTGGCCTACGTTTCTTGTCACAGCACCAAAACCGATTGAACCAGGTAGCTGGTCAGATAATAGAAGGTCAGTTGTATTAGTTTCATACAATTCTAATGAACCCTGGATTCTTCCGCGTAAGAACGCAAAGTCTAACCCGATATTGGCAGTAGCCGACGATTCCCATTTCAGGTCAGGATTTCCGATAGTGTTTGGTCTATATCCAAATGCTGCTGTAGTCCCCCAGGCATAGGCTGTTCTGCTTAATAAACCCTGGGTTTGGTAAGGAGCCACCCCCTGGTTACCTACCGCACCCCAACCTACTCTTAGTTTCAATAGATCTAACCAGGTTATTTGCTTCATGAATGGCTCATTGCTGATATTCCAGCCTAAAGCTATACCCGGGAAATTACCATATTTAGTATTTTCACCAAATCGGCTTGAACCATCACGACGTATTGTTGCAGTTAATAAGTATTTATCGTTGAAATCATAATTCACACGAGCCATATAAGAGTTGATGGTCCATTCTGAAAGAGCACTATTTACAGATAATACCGAACTTGCATTACCTAAATTATAAAATTCTTGAGACTCTGCCGGAACACCCTGCACATCAGTTCTGTAACCCTCAAAATTATCTCTCTGTATTGAGTGTAATAAAGTCGCACCTAAATTATGTTTACTGTTAAATGTTTTGTTGTAGCTAACAATATTTTCGAGTGTCCAGTTAAAGCCTAAATTATTTTGAGCAGAAGCTTGTGCATCACCGAATTTACGAGCGTTGGTAGCTGCACCGATAAATCTGCCATATCTTGAGATAGTAAAATCAGGGCCGAAGTTTACTCTGTATTTCAAGCCTTCAATGATTTTAACCTCTGCATACAAACTATTGAATATGCGGTATTTTTTTTGCTCCTCAATTTGTGCTCCTGGTACAATTTCTGCCAAAGGGTTGGTCAATAAAGCATCGTTAGTCGGTGAGAAAATAATGTTACCTTTATCATCATAAGGAACAGCCAAAGGATTCTGTTGAATTGTCATACCGTAAGGGTTCAGGTTTTCCCCGTTTCTGATACTATACATAGTATAAGAAGAAATACCCACTTTCAAGCGACTATTGATGTTATGGTCAATGTTAATTCTCAAAGACATACGTGTATAGTCTAATCCTTCCGTAACTCCTTTATCCTGGAAATAACCTCCTGAAATATAGAACTGTGTTTTATCGTTTCCGCCCTGAACACCCAAAGAGTGATTCTGCATCACACCATTTTTTAGAAGTAAATCCTGCCAGTCGGTGTTTGTTCCATTAGCAATACCTTTCGCCACTGCAGGGTCTCCACCTAATACAGCTATTTTAGCATCAGCGGCAGGGTCACCTACACCTGTTGGTACAAGGTTACCGGCAGCATCCTTATAAATGTTTGTAGCTCTGTATGCTTCTCTTACATATTCAAGAAATTCCGGACCGCTGAATAATTTAATTTTATCCAATGGTGTAGAAACCCCACCGTAGGTATCAAAACTTACAGTAGTTTTTCCTTTTACTGCACCTCTTTTGGTTGTTACCAATACAACCCCATTGGCGCCTCTTGCACCATAGATAGCTGTTGCAGTAGCATCTTTCAAAACCTCCATTGACTGAATATCACTTGGATTCAGGTCTTCATAACCTGCAGATAAGGGGATACCATCAATTACATACAACGGGTCGTTTCCGGCATTGAAAGAGCGACGACCACGAATCAGAATTTTCGGAACTGAGCCCGGTCTTGAACCTGATTGAGACACATCAACTCCGGCAACACGGCCTTGCATAGCCTGACCTAAACTGGTAATTGGCATTTCCTGAATCTGTTTCGCACTTACCTGCGAAATAGCACCTGTAGTCTGGCTCTTCTTTTGAGAACCGTACCCTACAACAACAACTTCATTCAATGAGGCTGCATCTTCTTCTAAACTTACATCGACTGTCGTTCTGTTGCCGATAGCAACTTCCTGCGCTTTAAAACCAATGTAGCTGAATACCAGAACCCCATTGTTTCCGGCTTGAAGCGAAAATTTACCGGTAGCATCTGTGATTGCCCCCTGCGTAGTACCTTTTACTGTAACACTAACACCGGGAAGTGGTGAACCCCCTATGTCAGAAACTTTTCCCGAAACAGTTCGGCTTTGAGCTTGTGCAAACTGCCAGCATAAAGCTATAGTAAGCACAAGCAGCATTTTTTGTAGTAATTGTTTCATACAAATAATTAAGGTTTATATAAAATTAGGCTTCCGCTAAAAATATGAAAATTTATTATTGGAATAGTTACAAATTTAGTGAGAGATATATGCTTTTACCACTAAAATTTAGTCATTTTCTAATATTTTTTTGACATATTATATATACATTTAGGAAAGAAAACATAGTATTACTAATTTTTGACCTTATATTTACATGTTTTTAGTAAAAGCTATCAAAAGATAAAGAGTATAGACTGAACAGGAATTAATAGCGACAAAAGAAATGAAGCCTCAATTACTCAAAATATCAAACCCCGCCGACTATTCGTTTAATCTCTTCGTACAGGAGTGTCCTTTCTTCCCAACTCCCTGGCATTATCATCCTGAATACGAAATTGTATTAATTTTAGAAAGTACCGGAAAGAAGTTTATTGGTAGCAGTATTACTGATTATGGCCCCGGCGACTTAACTATGATTGGTTCTTACCTGCCGCATTATTATCGTAACGATGAAGAGTTTTATGTGAAGGATTCAGGTTTAAAAGCCCGCTCACTTGTGATTCATTTTCTGGAAGATTTTTTAGGAGAAAAGTTTCTGGAGATTCCGGAAAGCCAGGCTATCAAAGCTTTACTGGAACGCTCAAAAAGAGGATTAATATTCGGAGAGAAGACCGTAAAGAAAGTAGAGCCTAAATTTAAAAACCTGCCGAACCTGACAGGCATGAGCCGCCTGCTGGAAATGATTTCGATACTGACTATACTAAGTGAAAGTGAAGACAAACAGGATTTAACTACTAATCCGATTTCGTTACGTAACGAAGTGGATTCGGCGCGTATGAACAAGGTATTTGAGCATGTGATGCAGAAATATCAGGAAGAAATTCAGTTGAGCGATGTAGCCGAATTGGCAAATATGAGTGAGTCGGCTTTTAGCCGTTACTTTAAAAAACGTACACGCCGTACTTTCTCGCAGTTTCTTGCAGAGATACGGATTGAACACGCCTGCAAATTATTGATGGCAGATAAAATGAGTGTCGCCGAGATTTCTTTCGAAAGTGGCTTTAATAACCTTTCTAATTTCAACAGGCAATTCAAGGCTATCAAAAAGATAACGCCTTTAACCTACCGGACTAAGTTTCTGGAATAGATTAATGTTTCGGGCAATCGCATTGGCCTTTGCCTTTAAACAAACCCCACATAAAGCCTTTTTTCTTGCGATAAGACCCGTTTTTCTTTCTGCGGCCTTTACCCAGTTCCTTTTTTACACTAACCGTGGTTTTGCTATCGGTACTTGCTGCCTGAGAGAATTCAGGAGTAAAAGCTAAAAGACCTATAATGAAGAGAATAACTATTTTTTTCATTGCTGTGTATATTTACAAGGAGAACGTAAAATTTATAACAAAAATTACACCACTACGAGGCTTTCAACTGAAAATGCCATTGGCGGAGCCGCAAATAGGGTTTTGGTTTCAGACCAGACACCTTTAAAGAGCTCCGAATCCCGGTAATTATTCAAATCATCTTCTGAAAGCCAATGACTATGCGTCATAAAAACCGTAGGATGGTTTATATCGCGCATGAGTTCCAGATACTCACAACCTTTCATGGCCCTGATTTTTTCTTTCGATTCATCAAATATCTTCAGGAAATCGGCAACCTTCTCTTCCTGAAAGGTCATTCTTACATAGCGTATTAGCATAGTGGGTATTTCTTTCAAATATACGACAAAAATCAAAACCTTCAATTGCACAGCCACAGAGGCTTATAAACCTTTAACCTAGCGAATCTTTAAGAAGTATTATGTAAAGATTGCCCATAGTACGAATCTCAACCTCAGCCGTATTGGTATGTAGAAGCGCACAGAATACCGGTTGAATTGAAAGAAAGCAGTCATTATTAGGCGACTGGTTGTCAAGAACGTCTGTCTCTATCGCCATTCTTTATTTTTGTAATTAGTTTTCATGGCTTTTAAAAATTATTTGTTTATACTTGATTGTTAATTGTTTTTGTTTTGATGATTCAAAATTAGTGGGTCATGCAGCCGTGCAAAAGTCAGAATTGATTCTTAGAAAAGAAGAATATACGTGTGGCAGGTTTTGGCTTAAATATGGTGTTTGGGTTTCAACAATTTATTGATGTCTATTAACCTGATTTTATAATATTACCCTATGAAAAAAGCTACTCATGCCTCGTTCTTTCCTCTCTTGCTTGTGCTTTTTTGTTTCCAAACCTATGGCCAGGGACCCAAAGTATTGATAATAACTGCCCATCCGGACGATGAAACGATGTTTCCCGTAACCATATTCAAGATTACCCACGAAATGAAAGGTACTGCCGATGTGGCTTTAATAACCGATGGCTCGGGTGGCTATAATGGTCTGGTGGCTTCGAGTTATTATGGAAAGAATATGACAGATTCGGCTACGGGTAGAACCTACCTGCCTTTAATAAGGAAAAAGGAGCTGCTTTGCTCAGGAGAAGTAATGGGTATCAGGAATTTTTATTTCTTCGACCAGATAGATGATTTTTATCAGTTGAATCCTGAGCCATTTTTATCAGGTGAGCGTTGGGATATGGCTTATTGTGAAAGAAAACTGGATAAAATACTGGAGCAGGGCAAATATGATTATATTTTTTGTCTGGTGCCGGATGCCGGTCAGCATGCCCATCATAAAACAGCCTCTATTATGGCTTTGCGGGCGGCACAAAGATTTAAAGGCCAGAATAAGCCTATTGTTTTAGGTGGAAGATCGGCCGATAAAGATTATACTTTCAAATTTGAAGAATTAGAGAATTATCCCGAGACTAAAATTCTGGCGAAAGCCCCTGTATTTTACTTTGACCGCTCATTTGGTTTTGGCGAAAACAATAAGCATAGCTATATGATAGTAGCCGACTGGGTAAAAGCCTGCCATAAATCGCAAAGCGGTGATATGAATTCGGCCATGCATCGGGGTGATCTGGAAACATTCTGGTATTTTGAGATTAATGGTGAACCAAACCTTGAAAAAACCAGAATATTTTTTGAACAACTGAAAAGCAGTGGTTTTCCTACTAAATAGATAGATATTGTATCAGGGAAACCATTTTTTCGATAAAGTGTCTATTCTACATTTTTAAAAAAATTTAAAAATTAACCTTTTTGAACAATAAAAAAATGTTTTGGTAATGAGAAAAGCCTTAAATTTGCCGAAACTCCCTATGTTTATTGCCTCTAAAACAAAACTACAATTATAATGGAACAGCATATTGTCACGAATGAACCTATTGCTTACGAGAAGATTCCAACCAAACTATTTAAAGATTCCAAAGAAGCATCTAATGCCGTAGCGCAGGAAATCGCTGATTTGATTCGGGAAAAACAAAAACAAGGTAAACAATGTGTACTGGGTTTAGCTACAGGCTCATCTCCTAAATCGGTATATGCTGAATTAGTGAGGATGCATAAAGAAGAAGGGCTGAGCTTTAAGAATGTTGTGACTTTTAACCTTGATGAGTACTTTCCGATGGAGCCTGACTCTTTGCAAAGTTATGTTCGTTTCATGAAAGAGCAGCTTTTTGATAAGGTTGATATACCGAAAGAAAACTATTTTATTCCTGATGGCACTGTTCCGGCCAATAAGGTAAAGGATTTTAGTGAAGAGTATGAGCGAAAAATAGACGCAATGGGTGGGCTTGATTTTCAGTTGCTGGGTATCGGCGCCAATGGTCATATTGGTTTCAACGAGCCGGGTTCATTGATTAATTCAAGAACACGTTTGATGATGCTTGATCACTCTACCCGTGTAGCAGCTGCATCAGACTTTGGAGGTAGTCTGGTAAAAGTTCCTAAAAAAGCTATCACTCTGGGTGTTTCAAAAATTCTGAATGCCAAAAGAGTAGTGCTTTTGGCATGGGGTGAAAGAAAAGCGCCTGTAATTGCAGAAGCGGTTGAGGGAAGAGTAACTGAATCAGTACCTGCTTCTTATTTGCAGACACATGCCAATGCCTTGTTTGTGATTGACGAAAGAGCAGCATCAGAACTGACCCGCATGAAAACACCGTGGTTGGTAGAAGATGTGGAGTGGACAAGCAAAATGATTAAAAAGGCGGTTACCACGCTTTCGCTTTCTTTAGGTATTCCGGTATTGAAACTGACCAATAAGGATTATAACGATAATGGATTGAGTGATTTATTAGCACGTCACGAACAGGCCTATAAAATCAATATTGATGTATTTAATCAATTACAACATACTATTTCGGGATGGCCCGGTGGTAAACCCAATGCCGATGATACCAATCGTCCGGAAAGAGCCTTGCCTGCTAAAAAACGTGTAATCATTTTCAGCCCTCACCCGGACGACGATATTATTTCAATGGGTGGTACATTCCAACGTCTGGTTGACCAGGGGCATGATGTACATATCGGCTATCAGACATCGGGTAATATTGCAGTAGCAGATGACGAGGCCATTCGATTTATTGATTTTGTAGTTGACTTTAACCATAAATTCGGTATTGAAAACAAAGAAACGCAGGCCTTGTTTGATGAAGCCAAAGAGTTTTTGAAAAACAAGAAAGATAGTGATATTGATAGCTCTGCAGTAAGATATGTAAAAGGATTGATTCGTAGAGGTGAAGCCAAGGCAACTTGTCGTTTTGTGGGAATTCCTGAAACAAACGTGCACTTCCTTGATATGCCGTTCTATGAAACCGGTAGAATTGAGAAAAAAGCACTTGGACCGGAAGATGTTAAATTAGTAGCTGATTTGATAGAAGAAGTAAAACCACATCAGGTATATGCTGCCGGCGACCTTGCCGACCCGCATGGCACACATAAGGTCTGTCTGGATGCTATCTTTGCGGCTATAGCAGGACTGAAACATAAAAACTTCATGAAAGATTGTTGGGTATGGCTATACCGCGGTGCCTGGGCAGAGTGGGATATTCATGAAATTGAAATGGCAGTGCCGATGTCACCAGATCAGGTACTACAAAAACGTATGGGTATATTCAAACACCAGTCGCAGAAAGACGGTGTGGTATTCCAGGGTACTGATGCACGCGAGTTCTGGCAACGTGCCGAAGAGCGCAACAGAGGCACCGCAGATTTATATAACAAACTAGGGCTGGCCGAATACGAAGCAATGGAAGCATTTGTGAGATGGAAGTTTTAACAAGCTATGTATATAATGAAAAAGGCGTTTGAGAAATCTCAAACGCCTTTTTCATTAGTGGTATCTGCTATATTGTCTTCACATCAAACTTGAACTTATCTTTATTCGGTACACATTTACCATCTTTGTTTGTACAGGTCTGGCACTCGATTTTGCCTTCAATTACCGGATTCGCCTTCGCAATCTTTACTTTCTGGATAAATTTGGCTTCGTGTTCAAAGTATTGCACTTTGCCACCCCATATATCATCAAACTTTTCTTTCGGTTTTACAGGCACTAATTTCCCTACTAATGTATAGGTATCATTTTTTGTAAAATTGGCTGTTGTTGGCAATGGGCCATCCACTTTCAGTTCTGATGAATACATGTACCAGTTATCATCAATCTTGGCTGTAAAAACAAGATCTATGGTTTCACCTACTTTAGCCGAAGTTTTTGATGGGGTAAATGTCCATTTGGCAGGTTTAAGAATCTGTGCGGAAGCTACCAGAGAAGAGGCAAACAAAAATATAAAAAGGATTTTCTTCATGCTTTTAAAAAATTGATTCTATAATATTACTTCTATGTTATCTTCATTGATTAACGCCCAGTTGTTCATTTTCATATATAATTGGGTCAAAACATTAACATCACTGGCACAATATTCTTCTATTTTGGTCCTGTCTTTTTCTACATAATAAATATGATTGATCTGATCTCCGCTCACTTCTGATTTGCAATCAGGAAGACCAAAAATACAAGCCAATAAATCTAAAGACGTATAATGCTTGTAATCTCCGAATTTCCACAAGTCCAAGGTATCAATATGAGAAATTTCCCAGGGCTTTTTGCCCGAAACCTGTAAGATTCTTGGCAATGTAATACCATTTACTAACATCCTGCGGCAAATATAGGGGAAGTCAAATTCTTTTCCATTATGTGCACATAGCATCAGGTTAGCACCAGCCTTATGTTTTTCAATAATTGTTTTGAATTGCCTGAGAATCTCTG
Source organism: Cyanobium sp. NIES-981 (assembly GCA_943368815.1). Taxonomy (GTDB): domain Bacteria; phylum Bacteroidota; class Bacteroidia; order Cytophagales; family Spirosomataceae; genus Emticicia. Next base: position 109 of record CALRLS020000200.1, on the reverse strand, counting down.
CTTCTGATTCCCCTCCTATCATTTTTATCCTGAGCGTCGGCTCCTGATTATCATCAAAAAAAATGCCACCGATACCAATACAAATAATTTTACCGAACTCGGCATAGAT
>CALRLS020000199.1:0-8975 GCA_943368815.1 Cyanobium sp. NIES-981 | reverse complement strand
GTGTATTTATTCTTATAATCATGTTTTTTAGTATCCCTGTTGGCTTGTCGCTTTCTTTGGTACGCGAATACACAAGAACCCACAAGTCACTTAGTAATAAATTAATAGAAATAGAAATGCTGTCGGCTAAAAATCTGGCACATGAGCAGGAGAAACAACAGATATTAGCAGCACAGAATGAAGTATTGGAAAAACAGGTAGCAGAACGCACAGCCGAACTGGCTCACTCTTTAGAAGAACTGAAAACCACGCAAACGCAGCTGATACAAAGTGAGAAACTGGCATCATTAGGAGAACTCACGGCAGGTATTGCCCATGAGATACAGAACCCCCTGAATTTTGTGAACAATTTCTCAGAATTGAGTAAGGAACTGATTGATGAACTGGAAGAAGAAAGAAGCAAAGAAAAGAGAGACGAGGGCCTGGAAGAAGAACTATTGGGAGATATTGCTCAGAACCTTGAAAAGATAAATCATCACGGCAAACGGGCAAGTAGTATCGTGCGAGGTATGCTCGAACACTCACGGGCAAGCACAGGTAAAAAAGAACCGACTGATATTAATGCATTGGCTGAAGAATACCTTCGTCTGGCCTATCATGGTATCAGGGCTAAAGACAAGAGTTTCAATGCCGACTTTAAAACCAGTCTGGACGAAAGCATACCGAAGATTCCGCTTATTACGCAGGATTTCGGCAGAGTGCTGCTGAATCTTATCAATAATGCTTTTTATGCTGTAAAAGATATGGAAGGCAAAGGGGTGGTTATGGTAAATACAAAAAAACTGGCTGACGAAATTGAAATAAGAGTAAGCGACAATGGTACGGGTATACCGGACCAGGTAAAGGCCAAGATTTTTCAGCCGTTTTTTACAACAAAACCCACCGGGCAGGGTACAGGATTGGGTCTTTCGCTGGCCTATGATATTATCACAAAAGGCCACGGTGGCACGCTGGAAGTAGAAACAAAAGAGGGCGCAGGAACAACGTTTATCATCAAATTGCCTTATCTTTGAATATATTTAAACAGGCTCATTATCGTTTAACCCATTTTTTATGAAAATATTAGTAGTTGATGATGAAGAAGATGTAAGGACTTTATTTGAGCAACGTTTTCGGCGGGAAATCAGAGCAGGTGAGTTTGATTTTGCTTTCAGTGGCTCGGGAGAAGAGGCATTAACGTATCTGTCAGGACAGGATTCACAAGCGGTTTTGATTTTATCAGATATTAATATGCCCGGCATGAGCGGACTTGAACTACTGAAACAGATTCGTACTACCTCGCCAATGGCTCCGCCTGTTGTGATGATGATTACAGCTTATGGTGATGATGAAAGCCATGCTACGGCCATGAAATTAGGAGCGAATGATTTCCTGACGAAGCCTTTAGATTTTGCAGAACTCAAACAAAAACTTAAAAGTTCTATATGAACGCCAAAATAATGGTTGTGGATGATGAAGCGGACCTGGAAACGCTCATCAAACAGAAATTCCGCAGACAGATTCGAGAAAAAACGTACGAATTCAGCTTCGCGCAGAATGGTAACGAAGCGCTTAAACTTTTGCAGGAGTTTCCGGATATTGATATGATATTGAGCGATATCAATATGCCGGAAATGGACGGACTAACCCTTTTAAGCAGGATTTCAGACAATCATCCGCTTTTAAAGGCTGTGATTGTATCGGCTTATGGCGATATGGACAATATCAGGATTGCCATGAACCGGGGTGCTTTTGATTTTTTAACCAAACCCATCAATTTTGAGGATCTTGAATTAACCGTTGAGAAAACCATCAAGCATGTAGTGCAGTTACGCCAGACCCTGCAGGCTATCAAGGAAAACAATATCCTGAAAATGTATGTCGATGAAACAGTGCTGAAATTCATGAACAGCCAGGAGTTTGAATCATCACTTACAGCCAACGAAACCATTGAGGCAACAGTTGTTTTTATCGATATCTGTGGTTTTACTTCTATTTCAGAAACGGAATCGCCTGATACAGTTGTAAACCTGATTAATAAATACTTTGATGTGATGGTAAAGGGCATCATCGATCAGGGTGGCTATGTAGATAAGTTTATGGGTGATGCCGTAATGGCGGTTTTCAAAGGCGATTATCACCTCGACCGTGCCATTGAAGCCTCGCTCGCTGTGCGCTCAGCCATTGCCAAAATTGAAGAAGTGTTGCCGAATCATGCTACCTATTTGCCTAAAGTATCGATTGGTATCAATACAGGTGAAATGATTTCGGGCAATATAGGTTCGGCCTCTCTGAGACGGCTGGACTATACCGTGATAGGTGATACCGTGAATACTGCCCAACGATTGCAGGGAGCCGCCAAACCAAGTCAGGTTATTATCAGCGAAGCTGCCTATCAGATAGTGAAGGAATCGTTTAATTGCCGGGAAGTAGGAGAAGCCACACTAAAAAACAAAGCACAGACAGTAAAACTATATGAGGTTGTGGCGTAACCGTAACACGGATTGGCAAGGGGACACCTGGACTCCGTGGGTTTAGCTGGAGTATTTCTGTAAATTCCAAATTTTTGCCAACAAATCCACCCTATTTATTACGTATACATTAAATTTTATACGCTACAAGGAACAAGCAACCAGTATTTGGGGTTATTATAATGGAATAAGAATAGTATCTTGGTTATTTTGGTTATATCTTTGCAGCCTAATTTTTTAGTATCCGTCAGAGTACTCAAACAATCAATAGTCAAGAATCATTTAAAATAAAGCTTTAGAAATGCTCACTATCAGTAATTTACATGCGAGAATTGAGGAGAAAGAGATATTAAGAGGAATAAATTTTGAGGTAAAGCCCGGCGAAGTTCATGCCATCATGGGTCCGAACGGCTCGGGAAAAAGTACGCTTGCTTCAGTGCTTGCAGGGAGAGAAGATTATGAAGTAACCAGCGGTACAATTGAATACAAAGGTAAAGATTTATTAGATATGTCACCGGAAGAAAGGGCTGCCGAAGGCATCTTTCTTGCGTTCCAATATCCTGTCGAAATCCCCGGTGTAACCACTGTGAATTTCCTCAAAACTGCGATTAACGAAATCCGTAAGTATAACGGACAGGAGTCTCTTGATGCAGCGCAGTTCCTGAAAAGAATGAAGGAAAAAGCGAAACTGGTGAAAATTGATGATGCTTTGTTGAGACGCTCGCTGAATGAAGGCTTTTCGGGTGGAGAAAAGAAACGTAATGAGATTTTCCAGATGGCTATGTTAGAGCCGCAATTATGTATTCTTGACGAAACCGATTCAGGTCTGGATATTGATGCCCTTAGAATTGTAGCCGAAGGTGTAAATAAACTAAGAGACGAAAATCGCTCCTTTATTGTTGTTACTCACTATCAACGCTTGTTAGATTATATCGTGCCTGACTTTGTACACGTATTATACAAAGGAAGAATCGTGAAATCAGGCACTAAAGATTTAGCGCTTGAATTGGAAGAAAAAGGGTATGACTGGATTAAAGCAGAAGTTGATTCGCTTGAAATAGCCTAAGCCATCAAACCATGACAACCATTCAGGTACCAGATAGCCCTAAGCCCGTAGGACATTATTCGCACGCAATTGTGAGCAATGGTCTGGTGTTTACCTCAGGTATTTTACCCATCAGAATACAGACTTCCGAAAAACTACCCATCGAAACACCTATTGAAGAACAGATAACCATGGTTTTTGATAACCTGAAGCAGATTCTGGCAGCAGCAGGCAGCAGTATCGAAAAGGTAGTAAAAACGACAGTTTATATTGCAGACGGAGAACATTGGGGAATTGTCAATCAATCGTATGCCGCCTTTTTCGGAAACCATCGGCCTGGCCGGTCAATTATTCCGGTAAAAGAATTACACTTTGGCTATAAAATAGAATTAGAAGCAGTAGCAGAATTATAAGATGAGTTCTATAGAAAATACAGATTTAAAAAGTCAGTTAATTGCTGATTTTCAGACTTTGCAAACACAACTGAATGGCAAGAGTTTATTGCCTATCAATCAGTTGCGCAGCGAAGCCATGAAAAATTTCGATAAATTGGGTTTCCCGACGATTCGACATGAAGAATGGAAGTACAGCAATGTTTCGGCTTTGGCCAAACAAAACTTCAATTTCAATGCAGGTTCTGATTTCAGCAATGAAGATTTAAAAGAAATACATCTGCCACATCTGAAAGGCAATGTATTGTATTTTATTAATGGTGTATTTCATGCAGAATTATCGCATATCGAAAGCCCCGGTGAGCATTTACAGGTAGTGCCTTTTGCCGAAGCGCAGGAAAAAATGCCCGAGGTAATTAATCAATATTTTGCGCAGTATGCCGACTATAAGAATGATGCTTTCACAGCCCTGAACACAGCATTAGCTAAAGATGGGGTAGTGGTGCATATAGCAGAGAATACAACCCTCGAAGAGCCTGTTATTTTACGCTTCATTGGTGATACACGCAAAGAAGATGTAGGTTCGCAGGTAAGAAACCTGATTGTGGTAGGCAAAAACGCTGAAGTGAAAATAGCTGAGGCTTACCGCACAATCGGTGATAACAGGTATTTTATCAATACTGTGACAGAGTTTGTGCTTTTTGAAAATGCCAGAGCAGATTATTATAAAGTACAGAACGAAAGCGATAAAACGCACCATATTGGTACTACACAGGTATATCAAAAGGATAAATCTTATTTCTACGCAGCGACAGTGACAGTTAACGGCGGCTTCGTGAGAAACAACCTGAACATAGTTTTAGACGGAGAGCATGTAGAGAGCCATCTGTTTGGTTTGTATTTGCCAAGCGCCAGACAACATATTGATAACCACACTCTGGTAGACCATAGAAAACCTAATTGCCAGAGCAATGAATTGTATAAGGGGATTCTGATGGATAAATCGACGGGGGTTTTTAATGGTAAGATTTTTGTGCGTGAGGATGCCCAAAAAACCAATGCCTATCAGAACTGCCGCAATGTGGTAACTACTGATGAGGCAACGATGAATACAAAACCTCAATTGGAAATCTGGGCCGATGATGTGAAATGTTCACATGGTACAACCACAGGGAAACTGAACGACGAAGCTATATTTTATATGCAGTCGCGCGGGATTCCGAAGAAAGAGGCGATTCGTTTACAGTTATTAGCCTTTGCCGAAGATGTGGTTTCACAAATAAAAATTGATTCTATCAAAGAATATCTCGAAGGATTGCTGGTTGATAAACTGGCAGGTTTAGGGAAATAGGCAATAGCAATATATATTATAAAGTCTCCATTTTGCAATGGGGACTTTTTTTTGTCCATCCGTCATTATTGATAACTTTATACCCGAAAACTTTGTTTAAAAATTTCCCCTCCTTTTTTCAAGGAGGGGTGCCATTTTCCCTGACATCGTCGGGAAAATGGCGGGGTGGTTATGGGGGCTATAAAGTTCTTTTGAACCAATTTACACGCCTTTCAACCACCTCCCCCTAAAATAACCGATGAAAAATCGGCTATTTTAGGGTACTCCTCCTTGAAAAGGAGGAGAAATTTCTCTAAACACATTTGTGGGTACACATTAGCCATTGTTGGAGAGGGTCAGGACGGTCGCCCGCTGGCGTGGGGTTTCTTCCACATAATATTTGACTGAAAAAACTTTTGATACAGTCTCTTTTATATTTATCCTCCACTCAATAAATTATCCATAACATATACCCAATATTCTCGTTTCATAGATATTATTTTCTTTAGTTTAAAGCAAAAACCAATCACATCTTATGAAGAACATTCTGTTTGTTGGATTAATAGCATTATTGTCTTTAACTGCCTCTGCTCAAAGTGCTCAGGATATTGTTAAGGGAATGACCAGTGGAAAAAAAGTAAAAGTAAAACCGGAATACAATTTTGCGGGGTCACTTAAATTTCAGGTTAATTCTACCCAACAGGGCAAAACAGGCAAAGGCGAACAAACCTGGTATTTCCCGACAGGAACTGAGAATATTTTTGGTATTGCCATGAACATGGGTCAGGGCTCAAGTATGCGTGGGGTGATTGACTATACCGACAAATCGATGATTATGTTTATGGAGGATCAGAAAATGGTGATGGGGATTCCGATGGATTTAGACAAAGCCATGAAGGATGTTCAGAATGACCCTAAAACAAAGGTTTCAAGCCCAAAGAAAACGGGTCGTGCCAAAACAATTTTAGGCTATGCCTGCGATGAGTGGGTTACCGAAAATGCTGATTATACATCTTCAGTATGGATGAGCGATAAACTGCCTGTCAGTTCGGCTAGTTTTTATAAAATTATGGCACAACAGCTATCCAAAAGCACAGGCACTCCCATGCCTGCAGATATGAAAGGAGTGCCGCTTGAAGTTCAGTCGACTAATAAGAAAACAGGAGATAAATACAATATGGTTTGTACCGAAATCGGTAACAAACCTGTCAAGTTCTCGACAACTGGTTATAAAACCATGTGAGACTGACGTTGCAGGTAATTCTCAATTTTACCCAGTATTTCTTTCTGACGGTAAGGTTTTGGCAGATAATCGTCAAAACCTGCCTCTTCTAAGGCAGTAGAGTCTTTCAGGAATACGTCGGCCGTTAAGGCTATAATAAATGGCTGGTCAGTATCCTGATACGTTTCTCTGATGAGTTTTGAGGTCATGATACCATTAATGCCTGGCAACTGAATATCCATGAAAATCAAATCAAATTTCTTTCGTTTCGATTCAGCAACGGCTTTTTCGCCTGTATCCACCATATCGAAATTATCCATAACACCCTCCAGAATCCGTTTCAGAATTTTCTGATTAAACTCGTTGTCTTCAACTACCAATACACTATGGTCACTTAGTATTTTCTGTGGTTTGCTTTCTTCTTCTTTTGGAACAGGTGTTTGTACCAATATGGTTTTAAGTATCCATTTTTCTGCCATTTTCATTAAGTTTTTCAACTTCAATGGTTTGATAATCATATCGCTATAGCCCCACTTTTCATATTCTTTGGCTTCTTTTTCATGGCTATAGGCCATTACTACAATAGGCACGTGTTCCGGTATACCGTTTTCTCTGAATGTATTGATAGTTTTTTCCAGTTCACCTTTTACCTGCATCGAATCAATCACTATCATTGATGGCGGTGTTTGAGGTATCTCAAAAAACTTCTCAGCTTTGTTAAAGGCAACCAGTTCAAGATTTTTATCTCTGAAATACTGCTCAAATGTTTCAACAGCTTCATCCGAATCCAGCGCCCAGATACAAGCCTTGGTATTGGCATATTTGGCAAACAAATCACCTAACAGAATCGGATTTGTATCGGTGTTTTCGAAAGGTACTTCAAAGAAAAACTCTGCACCTGCCCGTATCTTGCTTTTCACACCGATTGTACCGCCCATCATTTCAGTCAGACGCTTGCAAATAGCCAGACCTAAGCCTGTACCGCCTGAATGCTTGTTGGTTAATTGTTTGAAGCGGTCAAATATTAATTCCTGTTCGGCTGCTTCTATACCTTTGCCCTGGTCGATTACCTTGCAGGATAAAGTAGGCTTACCATCAATGCTTCTTGCGGACACTTTAATGGTTACCCAGCTGCCGTTAGGCGAGAATTTAACAGCATTAGAAACGAAATTCAGAATAACCTGACGTAATCTGTTTCTGTCTGCTTTGATATAAACAGGTACATTAGGATTCAGCATCACCCGCAACTGAATACATTTTTCAAGCGCTGTGGCATAGAATACATCCACACAATCATCAAACAATTCAACAGACGAGAACACCTCCGGCTGAATCATTAATTCGCCTGCTTCTATTTTTGAGTAATCCAATATATCATTAATCAAAGAAATGAGGCTTTCACCACTTTTCTTGATAATATTTACCAATTCAAATTGTTCGTTCGACAAAATTGTATTCTCTAGCAAGCTTACAGCGCCGATCACCCCATTCATCGGTGTACGGATCTCATGGCTCATATTGGCCAGAAAAGTCGTTTTCATCACATTGTCACGTCTTTCTTTCTCAGCCAAATGTATCAATTGGTGATTGATAACCTGTAAGCGTTCCTCCACCTGCTCTTCAATCGTAACATCCTCAAAAATCCAGATTCTACCTGAATAACGGTTTACATGAATTAATTGCGTAATAACATTATAAGTACGGTTTATAGGCGCACCGAATTTCCACCTCCATCTGTCAATAGAATTAGAAAACATCAGTTCCTGCATTTTGCCCTGCACCTCTTCCTTGTTTTGTAGTTTATTGATTAAACTGCTAAAACCCTCGGCAATTTTTTGCGAGGTAACAGGCTCATCAGAAGAAAACCCAAACAAATCGTAGGCCTTTGTATTCATAAATACGCCATTGGCGCTTTCGTCTACAAAGACAATCGGTATCGGGCTTTTACTGAGAATGGATTCGAAACGGATATTGAGTTCTGTTAAATCGGTGGTAGTCTGATAGGTAGAGACAATCTCTTCAAATCTGATTTTACAGAGCAATGAAAAATAGCGGTAAGCGCTATGAATATTGGCATCTTCAGCACAAACTTTCACTAAAAGCCCGATTGAATGCTCGGTTTTAATGGCTTGTACAATGACTTTCTTATTCGTTTTTTCAAAACTAAATGCAGATGAATCTCCTTCAATAATCTTGAAAGTATTTTCTGTAAGGTCCTGTATTCCGCAACCGGTGATTTTCAGCCCTGTCAGTGAAGCATCAGTACTATATTCTATCTCAGCTATATCACCGGGTAAAAATCTAACGTAGTATATTTTTTCAGCAATATCCAGTTTTTTCAAAGATTGTAACAATACACCCATCATGTTGTCGATGGTATTCTGAATGCCAATGGTAGACTTAAAAAACCTGACGTATTTATTCGACCAGATTGTTTGTTCATCTGTGTCTATCATCTGTGTATTGCTTTGAAGGCTCATAGTGGGAGTGTTGCCTGAAAATATAAGACATCTAATTGCCAGAATAAAGCAAAAAT
>CALRLS020000198.1:0-9032 GCA_943368815.1 Cyanobium sp. NIES-981 | reverse complement strand
TATCTTTTTTTGATAAAATACGCCTATAGTGAATGAGATATTCACACCGAAAATCTTTTAATCGTACAATTTAATCTTTAGATTGCACAAGCAAATTAACCTGTTACACTATGTTTAATCTTTCAACCATTTTAGAGCATCATGCTCGTAATACACCTGTTAAAGAAGCCCTAGTTTTTGCCGATAAAAGAATTACATTCGGACAATTAGATACCATCGCCAATCAGATTGCCAATGGCCTGAAATCTCTTGGCATTGGGCATGGCGACAAAGTAGCTCTTACCTGTCCTAACCTGCCTTATTTCCCGATGATTTACTTCGGGATTCTGAAAACTGGTGCCTCCGTAGTGCCTTTGAGTGTATTACTGAAACGCAATGAAATCGCTTTTCACCTGCAGGATTCTGATGCCAAAGCTTATTTTTGTTTTGTGGGTACGCCTGAAATGCCGATGGGACAGGAAGGCTATGCAGGTTTTGAAATGACAGATACCTGCAAGGATTTCTTCATGATAACACCTTCTTTCACAGATGCTTCCCCAATTGAAGGCACCAAAACACTGGGTATGCTGATGGCAGGACAATCACCTGTATTTCAAAGTTATTTTACTTCTCCTGACGATACTGCGGTAATTATCTATACTTCCGGCACAACCGGACGCCCTAAAGGTGCGGAACTGACGCATTCTAATCTGTTTCTGAACGCCTGCCTTAGCAAAGATTTACAGGATTTAGGGCCGGAAGACGTGTCTATGCTAGTCTTACCTCTCTTTCATATTTTCGGACAAACCGTTTGTATGTTAGCCAGTATCTATCGGGGAGCGAGGTCTGTGCTTGTTTCACGCTTTGATGCCGAAACAGTACTTACTCTGATGCAAAATGAAAAGATTACCCATTTTGCAGGCGTGCCAACCATGTATTGGGGTTTATTGACCTATCCTGATACCCATAAGTTTGATATGGCGGCTATTAAAAGTAATCTCAAACTCTGCATGTCGGGCGGAGCCGCCTTGCCGGTGCAGGTTTTAAAAGATTTCGAGCAAAAATTTGATGTGGCTATTTTAGAGGGCTATGGTATGTCAGAGGGTTCTCCTGTAGTAACATTCAACCAGAAGGACCGGGGTCGTAAGCCCGGGTCTGTAGGTACTCCGGTATGGGGTGTAGAAGTATGTATTATGGATGAAAACGGAAACGAACTGGGAAATAACGAAAGGGGAGAAATTTGTTATAGAGGTCACAATGTAATGAAAGGCTACTATAAGCGTCCGGATGCCACTGCAGAAAGTATTATTAACGGCTGGATGCACTCAGGCGATATAGGTTTCAGAGATGATGATGGCTTCTACTTCATCGTCGACCGTACAAAAGACATGATTATCAGAGGGGGCTATAATATATATCCTCGTGAAGTAGAAGAACTGATGATGCAGCACCCGGCCGTTTCGATGGTTGCAGTTATTGGTATTCCACATCAGGAATATGGCGAAGAGGTAAAAGCATGTGTGGTTTTGAAAACGGATACAACAATCACAGATAAAGAACTTATTATCTGGACAAAAGAGCAAATAGCATCTTATAAATATCCACGTGTAATAGAGTTTATGAACAGCCTGCCAATGGGCGCATCAGGCAAGATATTGAAGAGGGAATTAAGGGTGCAATAAGCATTCTTTTTAGAGACCGCTAAGCAGACGTTTTGGCTAAAGCCAATTGGATAACACAAAATATATTCCTACGGCTAAAGCCGTAAGCAATTGAATCAATAGCGCAGCGTCCATTTTTAAATTGAAAAAGGAACCGAAATTCCAATTGGCTTTAGCAGACGCCGCGGCCAAACCTAACTTTAATACCGAGAATAAAAAAGGTCTGAAAGAAACATCCTCCAGACCTTTTAATTTTTCTATAAAAGAAATTAATACTTAAACGGTTTACCACCCGCTAATACTTCCTGCGTTTTTTCGTCGAATGTAACTTTCAAGCCAGTACGATAAGCAGCGTTTGACATGATTGTTGCAATTGAGTGCGAATAACCTGCTTCAATTGGTGCATGAGGTGTTTTACGGCTACGTACACACTCCATCCAGTTTCTGATGTGGGCAAATGTCAATGAGTCTCCACCTGTGTTGGCACCTGCTTCTACTTTTGCTCCTTCCAGTTTCACTGTTGGCAACAAGTTTGGTTGTAAACCCATAGCTTTTGCTTCACGTTCACGTAAACCACCTGTTGCAGAGATTTCGTTGGTATCAAGGTTAATCATACCACCATTTGAGTAGTATAATTCTTTGGTATCTCCTGCGGCATTAGAGAAACGAGAAGTGAATTGTACCTGGAAGCCTGATGATTTATCATTCAGCGGACCATAATCAAATACCACTGTTAATGTATCTGCATTAGTTCTTCCATCTTTCCATTGGTAGATACCACCATTGGCCACTACTGAACGTGGATGCGGCAAGCCCGAGAACCAGTGTACAGTATCAATCTGGTGGCTCATCCATTGACCAGGAATACCTGACGAATAAGGCCAGAACAAACGATACTCTAAATATTTTCGTGGGTCGAACGGAACCATCGGGCGGTTCATTAGGTAGCGTTTCCAGTCAACATCCGATTCTTTCAGGTCTTTAGTTAGTTCAGGTCTTCTCCAACGACCCGGTTGGTTTACATTCCACATCAATTCAACCATCACAATCGGGCCGAATTTGCCTGATTTGATGAAATCTTCGGCTGCAAAATAGTTTTCACCACTTCTGCGTTGTGAACCAATCTGAACGATTTTACCTGATGCCTTAACCGCTTTCAATACCGCACGGTTATCTTCCATCGTTTCCGCCAATGGTTTTTCGGTATAAGTATCACAACCTGCTTTTACTGCCTCGATTGTGTGCAAAGCATGTTGGAAGTCTGCAGTTGAGATAAACACCGCATCTACCATTTTAGAAGCATATAGCTCTTCGTTATTACGGAAAACCTTTACGTCACTTCCTAATTGTTTATCTAAAAAGGCCTTACCTTCCTCACGACGGCGATTCCATAAGTCTGAAAGCGCAACCATTTCAAAGTTCATCTCTTTTTGCATGGCTTTGAACGGGCCGACGTGAGAAGAACGGTGGCGGTCAGAGAAACCAACACAGCCCACACGCACACGGTCGTTGGCTCCCAGGATTTTGCCATAACTTTTTGCCGAAAAACCAGTGGCTGCAGTAGCCAGAACTGATTTGATAATAAAATCTCTGCGGGTTGTCATAGTTTTATTGGATTGAATGATTTAATTTGTCTTTATATTTTGTAATTCACTAATAAACCAGTCATAAATTTCTTGTAACTGGGTATCTTTTTTTAATTCCTTTTGTACTCTTAGTCCAGCAACTTTATTTCCGTATTCTCTATCCTGAGTTTCGTCCTTAAACTTCCAATTTACTAATGTACTTTTATCATAGTCTTTGCTCCAAGCCCAAATTAACTGAAAGACTTTATTTCTTTCGCCAAAATCAAAACCTATAAAAACATTTGTACTATAAGGAAATCTATTTTTAGTACCCTCTTCTAGAGGAATTGAAAATCCATAACGTTTGTGGTCATCTAACCTTAATTGAGGTGTACCTATTATGTTAATATAATCAAACTCTGCTTTTTCCTGTTTCACTCTTTCTAATATTTTACTAAAATTAGAAAGCATTTCAAAAAACTCAAAAGTAAAATTTTTATCATAAGTAATGCTTCCTATCAAGTAACTCATATTCTTTAATTCTAAAAAATCTAAAAACTCTTTGATTAAGCTATCATTTTCCTTACGTTCCTTTTTTAGAAATTCATGAACTTTATACCACCTGAGGTCTTTAAAATAAAAGGCGTTTTTTACATTATCTCCAAATACTTTAAATACTTCAATATCATCGTCCAGTACCTTTTCCTTATACTTTGTACAGAATCTCAGATATTTATTTTTTTTCTCTTTATTAAGTATAAGATCATCATGATATTGCCTTAATTGGCTTTTTCCGTCTCTTTCTTTACCTTGCGGACTCTCTACTTTTACTTCAAAATAACAAAGAAAATCAGTGCCTACGATTTTAATATCTAATTGATTTGCTTTCGGGTTCTCTTCACTATTTATTGAACGCTTTTGAAGTAATATTTCTAAAGATTCATAAACTAAAATTCCATCAAGTGGAATTTCCAAAACTTCTAGACAAAAGGAGCGCAGTAAATTTACATTCTCACTTTTCCCTAGAATTCCCACTAAGATATCAGTACAATAATTTTCTAATCCTCTTTCATGTTGAATTCTCTCAAAGATGTTCATGCAATATCAATAAAAAACTACTGGACAAAATAAGTAATATATCGTCCCTACGGGACTTTGAACTCATTCTTATATCATTTTTCTACCGATATAGCATCCCTACGGGATATTGAAACGATAAATCCCAATAACTTTAGTCCCGTAGGGACGATATATCGGTAGAAAAAATTTAGCTCAATTTTGGTATCCCGTAGGGATAATATATTCTTAATTTTAACTAATGAACATTGAAGACATTACTACTTCAACTCCCTTATTTTCAAATTCTTAAACGAAACATTATTGCCGTGGTCCTGCAATAAAATATTGCCTTTATCACCTGCTCCAAAGTTATTATACTTCGCATATTTACTTCGGGCTACTAAAGCATTAAAAATATTACTTTTTCTTTCATATTCTAGTACTTTAAAGCCATTCAGCCAGTGTTGAACGATGTTGTTCGGGTAAACAACCAGACGAGCCTGATTCCAGTCGCCAATTTTACGTTGGAAACGTTTATCCAGTTTGTAAGAAGGAATAAGGTCATATAAACTCGCCAGGGTACGGTTACCAACTACACCCATCTTCGCATCAGGGTGACGTTCATCATCTAATACCTGAAACTCCAGGCCGATGCCTGATTTTCCGCCTGAATCAAAAGCTTCGTTGACAAAATATTTCAAGCCGGAGTTAGCCCCTTCGGTTAGTTTAAATTCAAAGGTCAGTTCAAAAGCGCCAAATTGTTCATCTGTTACAATATCATTTCCTGTTTCTGAACCATCCGACGGGCTTACATTGATAGCACCATCTACTACACTCCAGTGTTTCTCAGGCATTTTGGTTTGGTGTACACCTCTCCAACCCGTAAAATCCTTTCCATTGAAAAGCATTTTAAAACCCTGTGCTTGTTCCTGCGGTGAAAGGTTATTCAGCACCAGGTTTACTACTGGTGTATTATCAGTCGGACTTGGTTTCAGATTATCAGTCTGAATCCTGATGTTTTTCCAGCGAATCTGTTTGCCCGGTGTATCATTTTTACCAATAGCATGCACTTGTAGGGCAATAAAGCCTTTAGGCGTTACATCGTCTACCAGATAAGCTACAGGCACCCCATTTACCCAGGTACGGATAACATTACCGATAGCCTCGATGCGGTACTTATTCCAGGCATCTTTCCTGAAAGCTTTTTTGCCTTCCGGATTAGCATTCGGGATATACAACCAGTCACGACGGGCCTCATCATAAATACCACCTGACCATGCACGGTCTGACGGGTCAATTTCCATCTGGTACCCGTGTACACGGCCATCTTTGTAATCGGCTTTTGACAAACTACGGAATTGTATACCAGAATTCATCGAATTATCGACTTTCAGCTCCAATTCGAGGATGAAATCACCATAGTCTTTCTCAGTAGCCAGAAAAGAATTAGGGGTATCTGAAACAGTAGTGCCAACTATTTCGCCATTTTCGATAGTATACTTAGCCTTACCATTCAGTTGTTTCCAACCTTTCAGGTCTTTTCCATTAAAAAGTGTAGTCCATTTCTGTGCTGTGGCCGTGTAGAAAAACGAATGTACAACCAGAAAAACGATTAATATTTTTTTCATTCAGGTATAGATAGGATTGAATAATTTTTATCCAAAATTACGATTTAAGCGTTTATCAGTCTAATATCTATCTGGCTAAAAATTCCTAAAATTTGATAAACATTTTACCTCATCTACGAAAATTTAATGTTTATCGACTCCAGATATTTTTTACTTGTTTGCCCACTCTCCAAAGCT
The DNA here is from genome assembly GCA_943368815.1 of Cyanobium sp. NIES-981. Taxonomy (GTDB): domain Bacteria; phylum Bacteroidota; class Bacteroidia; order Cytophagales; family Spirosomataceae; genus Emticicia. The sequence continues at coordinate 2,963 of CALRLS020000198.1, read as the reverse complement.
GTTCTGCCTTTTACAGGTACGGAGTCTAGCTCAATTACATTCCAGCCTTTGAATTTAACTTTTTCTAAGGCTTTAAAGATAGCCGGAAAATCTACGCGCCCCTGCCCCAATTCTACAAACTGGTAACCCGATTTACTTTCTGCCACCTTTGTATCTTTTATATGAGTCGCATGTAACACATCCTTGTACTTGATAACCGCCTCAGCAGCATTTCCACCACCTTGTGTGTAATGAGCCACATCCAATTCCAACTTAATATATCTGGTATCCATCGAGTTAATAACAATATCTACTTCTTCCGGTGTTTCGCCTAATTGATGCATGTGGTTGTGCCATGCCGGTTGCACACCCGTTTCATTCAAAATCTGCTTAGAAACCTCCGACATATTTTTTGCATATTTTTTCAATTCTTCTGTTGTCGGGTTTCTGTCTTTCGGACGAGCGTTGTTTGTAATCTGTAATGATTTCCCTCCTAAGGTTTTTACAAAACGGGCGTGGTTAAGATGTGTTTCTAAATCTTTCGAGATGTCGTCCTGTATACCCACGTTTCCGCTGGAAAACATGGCTAGTGTAAGACCATTCTGGTCTAATAAATCTTTTAAGTCCTGTGGTTTATCTTTAAAAGGTGCGTAGGAATTAGCTCTCAACTGGATGCCCTTAAAACCCAAAGCTGCAATGTCTTTAATGGCTACCAGGTCATTACCATTCCAGGTAATGGCCGAATAGGCCATCTTGTGTCTGGTTTTCCCTAAAGCAAGCGTGTCAAAGGAAATGAGTGAGGATGCGGTCAGTAGCGACGCCTGAATGAGGAAGTCTCTGCGGTTCATGGGGTTGAATTTGTTTATTATTTAAAAATCGAATTTGCTCAAAACTTAAAAAGAGAGGACTCCTTGAAATGAAGGAGCCTCTCCTATAAACTATGATGAAACAAAACTAACTAAAATCCCGGATTTTGTGCAAACACACCTTTCGCAGATCTGTCAATCTGTGTCTGAGGTATTGGGCGCACATAGTGTTTATCAGCAATATTAACCGCCGCTTGTGGGTTATATTTCTTTACTCTTTCTACTAATAATCCCCAACGTTTCAAATCCGGCCAACGCATTTGCTCACCTGCTAATTCTCTGGCTCTCTCTTCGATAATCATTTCGAAGTTCATCTGAGCGTCAGTAATCAACATCGCATCTTTTTTACCCGGCCAACCTGCTCTGTAACGTACCATATTTAATGCTGTTGTTGCCGCTGAAACATTACCTGCTTTTAGTTCAGCCTCAGCTAACATCAGGTAAACATCTGCTAAACGGAATACAAAGAAATCACGGCTACCTGCTTCATAAGTCAAGTCCGGACGCTTTGTATCAAAGAACTTCGTCAAAGTCGGGAACAATGCCTCATCATACCTGCTTGGTACTAGTACCTGGTATTTCTTTTTAGCGCGTTCATCCATAGACATTTCATAACCTGGAATAAAGATAGCAGTATCACCGGCTGCGAAAGTAATCTTGGTTTTTGAGTTATCAAAAGAAGCATTCAGGTTAGTTCCGGGGTTATTACTTAACCAGGTATCTCTGAAAGTTTTCTTATAACGAGAGTCATTAGTTCTGTCTGCAAATACAGTATTTAATAAATAAGATGTTGGGCGGAGGCGTTTAAATGGTCTGCCATAAAACACATCACGTTTCATACCCGGTTGCACGTCATATTGCATACCAAAGAACAAGTGCAGGTTATTACCGCCATTCACAGCACCTGTATTATTAGTAAGGTTAGTCAATGCGTCAGATGTATATTGTACTGCAAAAACAACCTCACTGTTTTGCTGATTGTTTTCATCGTGCACCTGTGCAAAATCGTCTAACAATTTGAATCCGTAATTTTTAATGACATTATTGCAAAGTGCTGCTGCTTTAGAAAAATCATCTGCAGCTTTCGAACCTGAGTAAGCCTTGGTTAAATAAACTTTAGCCAAAAGGGTTTCAGCAGAAGCCTTTGTTGCACGACCATAGTCAGATGAATGACCTTTTGCTTCCAGATTAGCGACGGCATCATTCAGATCATTAATGATAGCTGTGAACATTTCGGCATCTGATGCTCTTTTGGTTTCCTTGGTAGGTACCAAGGTTTCAGTCAATCTCAGGTCTACTCCACCCCATTGCATAAACAGAATATAATAATAATGCGCTCTCAAAAATTTAGCCTCAGCTACTCGTAGCTTTTTGATTGCGTCTGTCACCGTTGCTTTCGGGGCTCTTTCAATAATAGCATTACAGGTGTTGATACCACGATAGAGCTCATCCCATGTATTAATCAGATAATCAACTGTAGGCTGCATCTGCGTATCATAAAAATGGAAACCCTTATATCCACCATCTGCACCGGTAGCATAAATATCAGTACCATATTCGGTCAACGTTAAACCCTGCTGGGTACCGTAGAAATACCTGAGCGAAGAATAAGCCGATTTTACCGCATCTTCAAAACCCTTTGGGGTATTCATGTAATCGTTTCCGATGCCAGATACCACTTTTTCGTCCAATAAATCTTTGCAGGATTGAGTTGCCAATAGCATTGACATTACTCCTAAGATTTTGACTGGTTTTAATATATCTTTTAATCTCATTTTATTTAATAGTTAAAATACCTTAAAAATACTTTTTACTTAGAATCTCACGTTCAAACCAAAGGTTGTAACCGAAGTAGCAGGAACAACGTTTGAGCTAACTGAGGTTGTACCATTACCAGAAGAAGTAATTGTTGCCTCAGGGTCAATACCATTGTATTTGTCGCGGTATTTAGACCAGATTTTAGGCTGTTGAATACTGGTGAACAAACGTAATGACTCCATACCCATTTTTCTGGCAATTTTTGGCGAGAACGTATAGCCGAAATTGATATTCCTTATTTTAACAAAGGTACCATCATAATAAATCAAAGTAGTATTATAAACCGGAAATTCCTGAGTA
>CALRLS020000197.1:0-9065 GCA_943368815.1 Cyanobium sp. NIES-981 | reverse complement strand
GTGAATATGACAATTGACCTCCTACTATCGTATTTGGCGAAAACGAAATATCTGTTTTCGCAAAAGAGTTTACCTTATCAGGGTCACCGTCATAATTAACTATTGTTTCACTGAAGTTCTTAATCTTATTCTGACTGAAAGTAGCGTTGGCATTTAAACGCCATTTTGGAGCAAATTTCCAGTTAGCTACTAATTCTATCCCTGCTCTATAACTCTTCGGCACATTGACACGAATCGCCTCGCCTACACCATTTACCTGACCGGTCAATACCAACTGATTTCTATAATTCATATAATAGAAGTTTCCGTCAAAACTGAATGTCTGATTTGCCCAACGATAGCCTGCTTCCAAATCTTCAAGATGTTCAGCTTTAGGCGCTTTTACATTATCAATAAAATCAGTACGGTTCGGTTCTTTATTACCAACGGCATACGAAGCATAGAATGATGCCTCCGTGTTTAATTGATAATTCAAGCCTAGTTTAGGATTAAAGAACCGGAAAGAGGTCTTTCGGGTAATATCCTGCAATTTATCGGCAATACCATTCATGTCATACCCAACCGTACGGTATTGTACATCACCAAACAGATTGAATTTATCTGTGAACTGATAAAATACCTTACCGAAAATATTGAAATCTGTTTTGATAGAATGACTCTTATACCAGCTATAATCGTTAGCAGGAGTCATCGCAAATTTCGTCCAGATTACCTCACCAAAATGGTCTCCTGCATATCTGTTCCAGGCACCGCCAATGTTGAGTGATAGTTTCTTATTCGTTTGATAATCAAAAGAATAAGTAGCGCCATAGAAATGATTATCCAACCATTTTCTCCGTACTAAATCAGTGCTTGCAATAGTATCTCCACCAACAACAACATTGGGTAGTTTATAGGCCGACAAGTCTGCCCCTTCTTTAAACTCCTCATAATATCCCTTCCCTCCGGTATAATGAAAGGTCGGATTAAACGTCCAATGTTCGCTTAATTTGAAAGAAGAAATTAACTGATAATGGTCTTGTTGATAATTATCGACCTGATCAGGATAGGTATAAGCATTGTAGGTGCGGTTTGTTTTAAGCAAACTTTCAGGGACTCCGTTCCACGACTGATAGGTGCGTTCCTTACCAGAAAAAACATTTAATCTGATAAAATTGCTCTTGTTATAATATCCTGCAGATACATAAAAAGATTTCAGGTCTGAACTGGCTCTGTCTACATACCCATCCGAAACCAGTTTCGATAACCGGGCATCTACCACAAAATGGTTGTTCAACAGACCTGTACTTGCCATTATATTGGCTTTCATGGTATTGAAAGAGCCATAAGTAAGATTGGTTTCGCCGAAGGCTTCACGCTCATAACCGAGAGTACTGATATTAAGGCTTGCGCCGAAGGCTCCTGCACCATTGGTTGAAGTTCCGACACCCCTCTGCACCTGAATACTTTGCACGCTCGAAGCAAAGTCTGGCATATTTACCCAGTAGGTTCCCTGTGACTCGGAATCATTATAAGGCACACCATTCAATGTAACATTGATACGGGTAGGGTCTGAGCCACGGATACGGATACCTGTGTAACCAACTCCGGCTCCGGCATCAGAACTGACGACTACCGAAGGCAGTTGGTTCAATAAAAAGGGCATGTCTTGTCCCAGATTTTGCTTTTTGATGTCCCGCTGATACACGTTCGTAAAAGCCATACCCGTTTTTTCGTTGGCACGGGTAGATTTCACTACTACTTCGTTTAACTCTTTGATTCTGGTAGAATCATCCTGTGCAAGGGCAAGCGAGAAAACGGCGTGAAATAAGACAATAGCCAAGATGGCTTTTCTGAAGATTGTTTGTTGTACGAAAAGAATGCTCAGAACATTTTTTGTTAATTTTTTCATTACATGACGAAAATTTTAACAAGGCAAAGGAGTAAAATCTTGTGAGCCCATAAGGCTCTTTGGTGAAACAAAATTTTAAATGGAATCTAAAAAACAGCTCTATAGATGCGCATACTATAGTACTATTCTCTTTCCCTTCGGCAGAATTACCTGCATCAGGTTCGATGGGTATAATCTCAGCCCGTTATATTTAGGCACCCCTTTTGAGATAAGTTTTGCAAAGAAAACGTTTTTTGATGAAAACTTGTTTATATTAGTGATAGAAATTTATAGCATGATGAAAGGGTCGTAGAATTAACCCCAATAGCGAAGAATTTAGTGTGGTATAGATTTTGTGAACGTATTTATTAAAATCAGTAGAGATTATGACTCAATTTATGGTGGAATTTGATTTGCCAGTGCCTTTCCCGGAAAGTTTCATTGCCAAAATTCCCTATCAACGAATTGCTGTAAATCAATTGTTAGAAGAGGGAAAATTACATTCGTATGCCCTATCGGCTGATAGAAGCAAGCTCTGGTGTATCGTGAACGCCCAGGACGAATTAGAAGTGATGGATATTATTGCCGAATTTCCATTGATAGATTATATGCGCCCAAGCATTACAGAACTCATGTTTATGAACTCTGTGGTAATGAAAGTGCCTACTTTTTCATTAAACTAAACCTGCGTGGTCTGCAAACAGACCACGTGTTTATATATCTGCCAACCAAAGCCCATGCCTAATTTTCTTGTTACCAAAAACTTAGAATTACCTGACGATTACTCCATCATTGAATTAGACGGTCATAAAACACTTACACTCAGGGGCTTTTATGAAGAAATTGGTGAGGCTCTTGCTTTTCCGGAAGAGTTTGGTTTTACCATTGATTCTCTTGATGAAATGCTGAACGATTTATCGTGGCTTGAAGACGAAAAAATCGTGGTTTATGTTTCCCCTTCCGACCAGTTTATAGAAAAAGAACGGAATCCTGAAAAAATAGGCACGCTGCTTAATCTTCTGGACGCCATTTGTGAAGACTGGCGTTGGGAAGAAGGGTCTGAAGATTCTCCAAAAAAAGAACTCATCTTTGCCTTTGCTGATAGTGCACGTATCAGGGAGTTATTAGACAACCAGGAAATAGCCTACCGAACAAGTATTAAATGATTTTTTTTCTGCGAAAATGGCAATCGGGCGATGAACAATCATTGGCTGAAAATGCTAATAACTACAATGTCTGGAAAAATCTGAAAGATATATTTCCACACCCTTATACCATCACTGATGCGTATGAATGGGTAAATATCGCTTCAGATTCAGCCGAGAGTTTTGCAATCGTGGTAGAAGGTAAAGCTGTAGGGGGTATTGGTATTTTATTGAAAGATGATATTTATCGGAAAAATGCCGAGATAGGTTATTGGCTGGGTGAGTCTTATTGGGGTAATAAGATTATCTCAGAAGCCGTTGTTGACCTTGTGAACTATACCTTTGCCAACTATGATGTTCACCGTATCTATGCCGGAGTTTTTGAATATAATATCGCCTCCATGCGGGTTCTCGAAAAAGCAGGATTTGAAAAAGAAGCTGTTTTGAAGAAATCACTTACCAAAGAAGGCAAACTTTATGATGAGCATATTTATTCTAAATATAGGTAGTAAATAGGGTTTATTTCATATCATATCCCATAAGGATAATATATCGGCAGAAAAGAATACAAGGTTATTTAAAAAGTCCCGTTAGGGACGATATATTAATATACCGTCCCTAACGGGACTTTTTAATTCATTTTTTGTGATTGTCATCTACCGATATATCGTCCCTAACGGGACTTAATGCACTTTGAAGCCAAATCAATTGAACTAAATCCCCTCTATCTTAATATGCTTGGTTTCAAGATATTCAAAAACAGCATTTCTTGAAAGTTCAACTCCATACCCAGAATCCTTCCAACCTGCATAGGGTGCGTAATTGGTATTCACAGCCCCATTATTGATACAAACCGTTCCGGCTTCTAATTGCTCACCCAATAGCATACTGGTTTTGAAGTCTTTCGTAAAAGCATAAGCCACTAAACCATAATTGCTTGCATTGGCTTTTTCAATAGCCTCGTCAAGGGTTTCAAAAGTCTCAACAGGTACTACACAACCAAAGGTTTCTTCCTGCATCACTTTCATATCGGCATTGCAATTGTCCAGGATAGTAGGTAGAAAATAAAAGCCTTTTTCATATTGCACACCTTCGGGTGCTCTGCCGCCTGTTACTAAGGAAGCTCCTTTGCTAATGGCGTCTTCTACGTGTAGTCTTGAAGTTAGGACACCATCTGCTGTGGCCATCGGGCCTAAATCTACTCCTCCATCACTTATCCCATCTCCAATCGTCAGTTTTTCTGCATGTTTCTTCAGCTCTGCTACAAACTCCTGATGTTTTGAGGCATGTACATATACTCTATTAACGCTGCTGCAAGACTGCCCCATATTCCGGAATCCCTTATAGGCAATTATTGTCGCTGCATTTTGTATGTCTGCATCTTCACAGACAATAGCAGGGCATTGGCCGCCTAATTCTAAAGATATTTTCTTTAGGTAGGGTGCTACAGTTTGCATCAGTTTTTTGCCTGTTTCTGTTGAGCCAGTCATGGCTACTTTTTTTACTAAAGGATGCTTGGCTAAACTATGCCCCACTACTGCCCCTTGCCCCGTAATGACACTAATAACCTTAGCCGGAATGCCCCCCTCAACCAGCGCCATACAGAAAGCCATTGGCGATAAAGGTGTAACAGTAGTAGGTTTTACCACCACCGAACAGCCTACTGCCAAGGCAGGGCCGAGTTTCCATGACAATAAAGAAACGGGGTAATTCCAGGGAGTAATCAAGGCACAGACACCGACAGGATAATATTTCACCACCGAGAAAACACCTGTCTTTTCAGTCTGATTTATGTACCCTTCTATTCTTACACCTTCTGAAGCAAAATAATCCAGCGTATCGCAAGAACCAATAATCTCTGATTTAGACTGATTGAAAGGCTTGCCTTGCTCCAAAGCCATTAGCATACCTATCCGGTCGGCTTGCGTGCGTACATAAGCAGTAGCCTTTTTAATAATAGTTTCCCGTTGATAAGCTGTCAGTTTGGACCATTCTTTGAATCCTGTCTGCGCGGTTTCTACTGCTTTGTTTACATCGTTTGCTGTTGCGCGGGCAATCGTAGCAATAGCCTCACCATTCGCAGGGGAAAAAATAGTGATGCTTGATTCATCTGTTGCTAAGTTCGATTTCCCATCTATGTAAAGTCCCCATGTACGCCCTTTCAGTTCGGCTATTAATTCAGTATTCATCAGAAGTCTTAGAGATTAGGTTTAATACTTACTTTCAATGCCTCACCTGATTCCATCAGTGTAAATGCCTCAGTAATTCTGTCTAATGGCAGAATATGTGTTACAATTTTATCGGAAGGAAAATCCTTCTTTTGCACCAGAGCAGTGGCTGCCTGAAAATCACTCATTTTTTCAGAATAAGAACCGCTGATGCGTAACTCTTTATAATGCAGATGATTGGTATTGAGTGTAGCAAACGGATTAGATTTCGGTAAGCCCCCGAAGAACTCGACCCTACCTGCTTTTCCGGCTATTTCTAAGGCATCAGCCTGTGCCTGAGCAACACTTACGGCTACAATCACTACATCATAGCCCAGCCCCTCAGTCAGTTCAAGAGCGCGTTCTAAATGGCTGTTTTCTTTTTCTACCTTTACCACATGGTCAATATCAAATTGTGTTGCTTTGTCCAGACGTGTCTGCATCACATCATATATATCTACCTGCTGTGCTCCCTGAAAACGTGAAACTAAAGCGTGCATTACTCCGATTGGCCCTGCGCCAATAATGGCTACCTTATCTTTCAGCCCTACTTCTAATCGTCCCCGCCCATGCGCATTGATTACACAACCTAAAGGTTCAGCGAGACTCAGGTATTCAGACGGCATCTCTTCGTTTACCTTAAACAATTGTTTCCGGCGAACTGCCTTTGCCGGGACTTTCATATAGGGTGCAAAAGCTCCATCAAGGTGATATGACATCGTGGTGCGGTTCTGGCACAAATTCTCACGACCTGCTTTGCAATATCGACATTCTCCGCACGATAAAACAATGTACATCAGCACTCTGTCACCAATTTTTATATCCGTTTCTGTACTTCTTGATTCCACCACTCTGCCACAAAACTCATGGCCAAGTATGCGCGGGGGGGTTATTTTCTTATCTCCATGCCGATAGGTACGCAGGTCTGTTCCGCATACATTACAGGCTTCTATTTCTAGTAGTACTTCTCCCTCTTCCAGAGTTGGTATGCTTACTTCTTCTACGAATACCTCTTCTTTTCCACGATAGATGGCTGCTTTCACTTTTATACTTTTTTATATAAATCAATTAATCTCAAACCTCAACTTGTATAGACAAGTTACTCACACAAAGGTATACAGCTAAAAAAGCTTAGACAAGTTTTTTCAGAAGAAAATTTCAATAAAATCACTCTTTGAAACAGGGAATTCTGAAAAAAGGTGAATGAGTATAAACTTCATTTGATAAAAAATTCGCTTTTCATAGATTAGTATTATCTTTTTTTCGATAGTTTTGGAAAATATACCATAACAAACTTATAAAACCCTAAATATCTTACACATGAGTAATTCACTTTTTCGGAGGAAAGACGTCAACAAAGCCATACAGGAAGCAAAAGCGGGTAATGAAGGACATTCATTGGCCCGGATTCTTGGTGTAAGAGACCTGACCACACTTGGAATTGCTGCAATTATCGGTGCCGGAATTTTCAGCACTATTGGTTTGGCAAGTTTTAATGGTGGGCCTGCGGTATCCATCTTATTTGTCTTTGTTGCTGTTGCCTGCGTTTTCACGGCCTTAAGCTACGCACAATTTGCCTCAATGGTACCTGTGAGCGGAAGTGCCTATACTTATGCGTACGTATCGTTTGGTGAGGTAATAGCCTGGATTATCGGTTGGGCATTGATACTTGAATACTCTGTATCCAATATGGTAGTGGCCATTTCATGGTCAAGTTATTTTACTTCAATGCTCGCAAACTTTGGTATTCATTTCCCTACTTGGTTGGCTATTGACTATACTTCTGCTAAAGAAGCCTATGAAGCCGTTCAGAAGGGAGGAAGCAATATTACCGAAAACACAAAAATGCTTGCCAACGCTTTTCAGGTAGCACCTGATTTAGGCTTTATAAAAGTAATTTTCAATTTACCTGCCGGACTTATTACTGTACTTATTACAACACTTTGCTATATAGGTATAAAAGAATCACGCAATGCCAGTAACATATTGGTAGCACTTAAATTAGGTGTTATTCTACTGGTAATTTTAGGCGGAGTCTTTTATATAAAACCTGAAAATTGGTCGCCCTTCGCTCCTAATGGTGCAGAAGGTGTTTTAAGTGGTGTAGCAGCTGTTTTCTTCGCTTTTATCGGTTTTGACTCCATTTCTACTACTGCAGAAGAGGCCAAAAATCCACAGAGAGATTTACCCAGAGCTATGCTTTTATGTTTACTAATCTGTACTGTATTATATGTGCTCATTACCACGGTATTAACCGGAATGGTTAATTATAAAGAGCTAAACGTAGCCGACCCTCTGGCCTATGTATTCTCAAAGGTCGGTTTTGATTTTGTAGCAGGGGTTATTTCAGTAAGCGCTGTTGTGGCTATCACGAGTGCCTTATTAGCTTACCAAATCGGACAACCGCGTATATGGATGACGATGAGCCGTGACGGTTTATTAGGCAAAAAATTTGGTGAGATTCACCCTAAATTTAAAACACCGGGATTTGCAACCATTATCACCGGGATTTTAGTGGCTGTCCCCTCTCTGTTCTTCAAAATGAGCTTCTTTGTTGACCTTACCAGTGTAGGTACTTTCTTTGCATTTATATTGGTTTGTGCCGGAGTATTGTACTTAGATACCAAAGGACTAAGCAAAGACGCCAAATTCAAGATTCCTTATATCAATGCTAAATATTTTGCTGCACCTTTATTGCTGATAGGTTTGTATCTGACTTATTCACAAGGAGACGTGCTACAACACCTGGAGCAAAGACCTTTATTGGTTGTTTTCTGGATAGTATGGTTGGCTCTGGCTGTTATGAGTTTCAAATATAACTTCTCTCTATTACCTGTATTAGGTATATTAACCAATCTCTATCTGATGACTGAATTAGGCTGGACTAACTGGCGGATGTTCATTATCTGGATGATTATCGGTCTGGTTATATATTTTGCTTATGGCTATCAAAACAGTAAATTAGCGAAGAAATAAGGGTATGCATTGGATAGATAAACTGGCCTGGATACATATCAGCGACAGAAAGGTTTTAAGCACACGCAGCAGAGGAAAAGATACATGGTATTTTCCGGGTGGTAAGCGTGAGTCCGGTGAAAGCGATAAGCAGGCATTGATTCGGGAAATAAAAGAAGAATTAACAGTTGACGTGATACCGGATTCGATACAATTATTCGGAAAATTTGAAGCGCAGGCACATGGGCATACAGAGGGGATTATAGTAGTAATGACCTGTTATCTGGCAGATTATCAGGGAGAACTGAAACCTGATGCCGAAATTGAAGAATTAGCATGGTTGCACTATGCTGATAAACCCAAAAGTTCGGCCGTTGACCAGATTATATTTGACCATCTGAAAAATCACGATTTAATTGATTGACCTGATAAATGAACCCTAACACCTTATTAAATTGGCAAATTTTAAGAAAGAAATCCGATTGTACGATGCAGTAATGCTCGTCTCGGGGTCTATGATTGGCTCCGGAATCTTTATTGTGAGTGCCGATGTGGCCCGCCAGGTTGGCTCTTCCGGTTGGTTACTGGCTTCCTGGGTATTGGCCGGAGTCCTGACCATGGTAGGTGCCTTGTGCTATGGCGAATTGACTGCCATGTTTCCTCATGCCGGAGGACAATACGTATTTTTACAAAAAGCTTATGGCAAACTTACCGGCTTCCTCTATGGGTGGTCGTTTTTTGCTGTTATCCAGACGGGTACTATTGCAGCCGTGGCTGTAGCTTTTGCTAAATATTCCGGGGTGCTTTTCCCTGATTTTATCAGTGACAAACATGAAATTTTTACCATTGGGGATTCTTCTTTTAAACTTACTTCACAACGTTTACTCG
>CALRLS020000196.1:0-9101 GCA_943368815.1 Cyanobium sp. NIES-981 | reverse complement strand
AAGATGTTCATAATTATTGACTTCTCTAGGAATATTGACAAGACCCGGACTAGTTGCCCCTCTGACAATAAGATTGCGCTGCTTATCTTTTGTAATTAACCGGATTTTTTCAAGGCTCATTCTAACCGTAGGTAAACCATCCATTTCTCTCCTTAACTCATCTTCAGTAATGGTCAGCTTAAAACTTTTTAATACTTTTTCATGTCTGAATAAAGTAAGTGCAATATCTATCACACTCACAATTAAAACTAAAATTACAAAAAGCGGAATAATCTGAACTACTAATAATGATAAATCTGACAAGGGTTTACTGCTTGTTAAGTTCAGATAACCAATAGCATAAATTGCAATTAATATCAGTATTAATCTAAGTATTTTCTTAACTAAGAGTTGAATTCTTAGTTTATTAAATGTTTCAGGTCTGATAGTGTATTGTTCAGTCATTGATATGTATTATTTTATTTACAGCGTTTGCAATCAGGGTATTCTTACATTTTTAGTCTTGTCCTTCAATTGGGCTACCAATTTAGCTATGTTCTTTTGCATGGTTGTTTCGGTTTTTACAAAGCTAAGGTATTTGAGAATATCTTTTTTGCGGGCGGGTGTCAGGCTTTCAAATATAAGTCCCAAATCGTTTTCCTGCAATGCCTTTGCCAATAAATCAGGCACTGGGTACCGTTTTTCTTCGGGCGTAGTATCCTGTTCAATCACAAATCCGGCTATTTCACCCAAGGCAGTCTTCCCTCCTTTCATCATAATGAAATTAACAAACAGACGATAAGAGGCATTCTTTACGGGCACAAGCGTCTGTGTGAAATCAAAGCCGTTTATTTGTCCTTTTATTTTGATATAGCCCTTTTGCTTTGGTAACTGTGCAGTGATTTCATCTGGCACATCAACACACCAATTGATTCCGGTCTGGTAGATTTGGGCTTGGAATTGGTGGGGCATGGGGAAATCAATAATTAATCTGAATGCAACTATATGTTTTCCAATTTAGAAATCCACTCATTAAATCTTGGAGATTTACTTCTTATTCTTTCCAAGCCAATTGCTTCGGCCAGAATATCGCCGTAGACTACCTTGTGATAACCATTAATAATTCTTGCAAGACGATGCGACGGAGAGGTCTCTCTTTTATTATTTATCATCTCTGGGTTATCATAGTTTTCAAAAACTTGAATCAACTCCTCATTATTAATAATATCTTCGGTAGGTATTTGATTATAAATAATAGAAATATCATTAAATAACAGACCTTCAAATTCATGTAACTGTAAATATGGAATAAATCTATAATTCAATGCATTGTGAATGTCAGTTCTCATGCTAGATTCTAAAGACTCCATTCTTGCATTAGGGTCAGTTATTCTTTCTGCTATTTCCCAATCAGGAAAACTATGCTTTGCATACAAACCATAATAATCAATAAATGTGGTAACAACTGCTGACGGGTCAGTCCTTAAATGTATTTCAATTTGATGTTTAAGTATAGGCCATTTCACAATTCCTCCTCTGGAATGTTTAATTAGAGGGGCTTGAATTAGGATATTCTTAGCCTGAAAAAATGGTTGTAGAACTCTGTTGCAAAATGCCTGTTCAGTTTCACCCTCACAGATAATAATTATTCGCTTCATCGCCATTAACTGAAATTAGGTTGACCGGAATTAATGATATTTCTTTTCCACAAATCGTCAATAGTATAATCCTCCAACCATAATTGCAAGGTATCTGAACTAAGTCTTTTGAATATACTTTCTCCGTCTATCTGGTCAACAGTAATTATATCTTCCGGTTCAAAATGGCTGATTAAATCAGTAGACTGAGTAGCCAGTATGACCTGACAACCCTTTGCAGCAGCTGATTTTACCAGACCTGCCAATTTTGCAATAGCAGTTGGATGTAATCCTAATTCAGGTTCATCTATAATAATCGTTTCAGGTAAGTTTGGCTGAATGAAAAGTACAGTCAAAGCAATAAATCTGATTGTGCCATCAGATAAATCATTTACACCATAAATAGTTGAGGTATGCTTGCTTTGCCATCTCAATTTTATATTGCCATTGGATTCTGGTTGAAAGAAGAAATCCAGAAAATAGGGTGCTATTGATTGAATGGTTTTTACTATAAGATTAAAAACTTGAGGATTTTCTTTATTAATAGTGAATAAGAAAGCACTTAAATTACTGCCTTTTTCATATAAGTAAAATTTATCGTTCTCAATGCTCGATTCTTTACTAAATGGAGAGCTTTCTCCAGTATCATGAAAATGATATTTAGATAATTTCTCCAAATAGCTCTTTATATGATTAGCAATCGAAGAAATTTTAAATCGTAATGATGAATCATTGGTAAGAGAAGTTATATCTAATGAATATTTGTAATTTTTATAATCTGGAGGCCATACTTCTTCCTTTGTGAAAATAAAACCCGTTTCGCCTCTCTTTAACGTAAAAGAATAAGCATTAGTAGCAATAAAATCTAAGTGACATGAGATTTCATTGGTTACTTTATCTCCTTTATGCAAGAAAGTGTCAATACCTTTTAGGGCAACGTATTCCTTTAGACTCCCCCTATATACATTCTTCAAAAAATCAAAAAAAGAAAGAAAATTACTTTTACCACTTCCATTGGCTCCAATAAGAATATTGATTGGCCTTAACTCCAAATCCAGTTCTTTTATTGATTTATATCCTTTAATTTCTATTCTTTCCATTATATTCTTCAAATCCCGTTGATTTAACAAATATATAAATTCAACAGATAAATATCGCTATAAGCGATATTTTGCATACCATTTATATTTTAACGTTATAATTATCACTCCTACCTATACCCCTCCGCTTGCAAATAAAACAGTTCCGCATATCTTCCTTTCTTAGCAAGCAGTTCTTCATGTGAGCCTATTTCTAATAATTCTCCCTTATCCAATACCAGAATGCGGTCGGCCATTCTTACGGTTGAGAATCGGTGAGAGATAAGTACGGCTGTTTTGCCTTTGGTGAGTTCAGAAAAACGGCGGAATACTTCATACTCAGCACGGGCATCTAAGGCAGCAGTTGGTTCGTCTAAGATGATTACATTGGCTTCTCTTAGATAGGCTCTGGCGAGGGCTACTTTCTGCCATTCGCCACCTGATAGTTCTACTCCTTTCGCAAAACGTTTGCCTAATGGTTGTTTATATCTGAGCGGCAATTTCTCAATTAAAGTATCTGCAAGGCTTTGTCCGGCAGCTCTTTCTATTTGATTTTGCTCGTTTATGGCTTCAATATCCCCTACGGCAATGTTATCACCTGCCGTAAACTGGAAACGCTGAAAATCCTGAAAAATCACCCCTATCTGCTGGCGGAGTTCTGTGAGGTCATATTCTTTTAAATCGTAGCCATCCAGCAATATCCTACCTTCATTTGGGTCGTAGAGGCGGGCAAGTAATTTTACAAGTGTTGTTTTGCCTGAGCCGTTCTCCCCTACCAGAGCCAGTTTTTCACCTACTTTTAATGTAAAACTTAAATGACGGTTAGCCCATCGCTCTGAATTATGGTATTTGAATCCCACATTTTCAAAGACAAAACCTTCCCTTATCGGATTCGGCACAGGTCTTGGCTTTGGTGGGGAAACGATACCGGGTTTTATCTGGTAGAATTCAAACAAATCATTCAGATATAATGCCCCCTGCGAAATACTTGTAAAACGCCCCAGAATACCCTCTAACAAAGATTGTAATTGCCGGAACGAGCCTGTCAGGAAAGTAAGGCTACCGATGCTGACTGCACCTTTTACAGTTTCAAAAACGATAATGCTATAAGCAGAGAAATAGCCAATAGTACCAATAGCAACTAAAAAGCTCCCCCATGATGCTCTCTGGATAGATAGTTTTTTGTTTTCGTTAAAATAGCGCAGTGATAAATTACGGAAACGCTCAATCAGAAAACCTGAAAGACCGAATAGTTTTACTTCCTTGGCGGTATCATCGCTTGCGCCTATATATCTATAATAATCCAGTTCCCGTCGTTGGGGTGTCCAGCCTCTCTGGAGCGAATAGCTTCGGGCATTGAAGTGCAGTTCACCGATAAATGAAGGAATCACCGCCACCAATAAGAGTAATATCAACCAGGGATTAAAAGCAAAAAGCCCTATCAATAAGCTCCCCATTGTTATGGCATCCTGGCCTTGGGCCAATGTCTGCGAGAGTAGAGCGGTTCGCCCTGTTACCTGTTGTCTGGCTCTTTCGAGTTTATCATAAAAGGTGGCATCTTCAAACTGTGCTAAATCGAGTGAGGCCGCGTGCTCCATTAATTTAACAGAGGTTTTATTGGCAAACATATCACCTAAAAGACTGTCTGTCAGACTGATACCTCTTGCCAGTAAATCGCTGATTATCACTAATCCGAATTCTATCCCAATCAGCATCCATAAATGATTATAATCGACGGATTTTGTATTAAACAATACAATCACCTCATCAATCAATAATTTACCAATATATAAAACCATTAAGGGGATTATAGAACGGATGAGTCTTAGCACAATATTTCCTGATGCCAAGGCAGGTGAAGTCTGGTAAACTTCTTTGATAAAAGTGGGCAGGTTATTGAGCGCTTTCAGCCTTTGACGAATATTTATATTATCTTCTTTCTCTTCCCTTGGTTTACGAGCCATTTTCTGTGGTTTTATTTTTAGTGTTTAACAGCAATTTTGGGGGTTTAGGTTCATGCTTTTTTTGCAACGATGTACACAACGGGCACAATGTTACACAATTCTCTTGTATATATTTTTTTACCACAGGGTTTTACGGAGCGACCGTCGCCCGGTTTTGTACGAGTCTCACGTAGTATTTTACGATGCTGAAATATACCTGATTTGCCTTGATTACTTCTCATTTAAAATGAAAGAAAAGATGCATAGCACTATTTCAGGAAAGAATTAAATGCTTACATTTGTTTTGGAACCTAATAGAACCTGTATAAACAAGTTTGGAACCTGATTATACAGGTTCATATCTAAAATCTTTGTCATCAATCGCATGAAATCACTACTCTGTGCCCTTCTGACATGTAGCGTTTTTACTGTCTTTTCTCAGACTGATAATATCGAGACCGAAATTAACGAGCAGGTTTGGTTGCCTTTTACTAACACCTATAGCAGAATGGATGCCATCGGTTTTATGAATCTTCATTCGAGAGATTTGTTGCGTATACCCGTTGATTCCAAAAAGATTTATACTTATGACGAGTATAGCAGGAATAATCAACAGAATAATGAATATAATTTCAGACATAAAAGAAGACAGGCGATTGAGTTCAGCTTTGAAGACCGGATTCATAACGAAGATACAGCTTTTGAAGTAGGGTACTATAAGGTTACAACAACTGATGCCAACGGAAAGACAGGTGTATTTTATGGTAAATTCACAGTGGTTCTTCGGAAAATCGACAACAAGTGGAAAATAATACTCGACAGTGATACTGGAAAGAATATAACAGAGACTCAATTCCTAAGCGGAAAAAAACTATAGCCTGACACAGCATGAAAAAACTTTTTACGAACCTTACTTTCTGGGTATTAACTGCTATTGTCTGCGGTGTTTTACTGGGTCATTATAATCCGTCATTTGCCTTAAAACCAATCCTCGAAAAAGGCATCAAGCTCAACCTCTTTATTTCAGAATTCGAAATAAAAACCACTTTCAGCGAGTTTCTGAGTAGTATCTTTATCAGTACCGTTAAGCTCTTCATCAATCCGATTATCTTCCTGACAATCACCCTCGGTATTATTTCGATGGGTGACCTGAAAAAAGTAGGCAAAGTAGGCGCTAAAGCGCTTATCTATTTTGAGGTAGTAACAACAGTAGCGCTCATTATCGGAATTTTTGTTGCCAATATTTTACGCCCGGGCGATGGAGTAGTTACTACGGAAATCAAAGGTGGTGATATATCAAAATATACCCAAAGTGCCGAGCATTTTAGCTGGTCAAAATTCTTCTGGGATAATGCCACACTGCAAGTGCTGGTTGTGGCTATTGTGCTTGGCATTGCTTTAAGCAATTATTCCGGGCGACAGGCAGTGGTTAATTTCCTCGCGCCTATTTCCAAAAAGGTTTTTTGGGCATTGCATAAAGTCATGTTACTGGCACCGATTGGCGCATTTGGTGGTATGGCCTTTACCATTGCCAAGTATGGTATCAAAACCCTGCTGCCATTAGCCAAACTCATGGGTACGGTCTACACCACTATGGGGCTTTTTATATTTGTGGTGTTGTACTTTATCCTGCGTTATTATAAAATCAGTCTTTGGGGATTTCTTAAATTCATCAGAGAAGAGTTGCTGATTGTTTTAGGCACTTCGTCGTCAGAAGCCGCTTTGCCTACCCTGATGGAAAAACTGGAGAAAATGGGTTGCTCAAAATCAGTAGTGGGGCTGGTGGTTCCGGCAGGGTATTCGTTTAACCTTGATGGTACTACTATTTATCTGTCGATGGCGGTTATATTTCTGGCGCAGGTATTTAATGTTCATCTGGATATTCAGCAGATTCTTACTATTATCGGTATTCTGATGGTCACGTCTAAAGGTGCGGCAGGGGTAACCGGAAGTGGCTTCATTGTACTGGCTTCTACGCTGACCGCTATCAAAGTGATTCCGGTAGAGGGACTTGCGCTCTTACTGGGGGTTGACAGATTTATGTCTGAGGCCCGCGCCATTACCAATTTTATAGGCAATGGTGTAGCCACTGTCTGGATTTCAAATAATGAAAACGAATTTGACCGCAATAAAATGAATCTTGCCTTCAGTAATGTCGACAAGTTTGAAGACATAATTACCGATAATATTAAGAATTAAGATTTTATCCAGTTCAATTACATTATCATAATAGCCTTAATACAGGCTAAAAACAACAATTTCATCAAACAAACAATTTTCTATGCTTACCTTTGCGGCTGGAAAACATAACTATTCGAAAAATGAGTACCAAGAAAACATTAAAAGAAGAAGCCTTATATTATCATGCCAAGGGGCGTCCCGGCAAAATTGAGGTGATTCCGTCAAAAGAAACAGCTACCCAAAGAGACCTGACTTTAGCCTATTCTCCAGGAGTTGCTGAGCCTTGTATGTCTATCTTCGAAAACCCCGAAGATGTTTATAAATACACTGCCAAAGGCAATCTGGTGGCTGTTATTTCTAATGGAACAGCAGTATTGGGTTTAGGCGATATAGGACCGGAAGCAAGCAAGCCCGTGATGGAAGGAAAAGGTCTTTTATTCAAAATATATGCCGATATTGATGTATTTGATATAGAATTGAATACCAAAGATGTAGATGAGTTTGTAAGAACGGTTAAGATTCTTGAACCTACTTTCGGAGGGGTAAACCTGGAAGATATTTCAGCGCCGGAATGCTTTGAGATAGAAGAACGTCTGAAAGCCGAAATGAATATTCCGGTGATGCATGACGACCAGCATGGTACGGCCATCATCTCTTCTGCGGCATTGCTCAACGCACTTGAATTGGTAGAAAAAAAATTTGAAGATGTAAAAATCGTCATCAATGGTGCAGGAGCTTCGGCTATTTCTTGTACCCGACTATATAATAGTTTAGGCGCGCAGAAAAAGAATATTTTTATGTTCGATAGCAAGGGATTGATTCACCCGAGCCGTACGAATCTTGACGGTAAAAAAATAGAATTTGCCAACGATGCCATGCCTGCTGAAACTACGCTGGCTGATGCATTGGTTGGGGCTGATGTATTCGTAGGTTTGTCGAAGGGCAATACCCTTGCGCAGGAAATGGTAAAATCTATGGCAAAAGATTGTATTGTATTTGCCATGGCGAACCCAACTCCGGAAATTCCTTATGAGGAAGCAATGGCTGCACGCGAAGATATTATTTTTGCCACAGGCCGTTCAGATTATCCGAATCAGGTAAACAATGTATTGGGTTTCCCTTATATATTTAGAGGGGCGTTGGATGTGCGCTCGAAAGTGATTAATGAAGAAATGAAACTGGCAGCGGTAAGAGCGCTGGCTGATCTGGCTAAAAAGCCTGTACCGGATATTGTGAACCTGGCTTATGGAGAGAACAATATGATTTTCGGCAAAAAATATATTATCCCAAAACCGGTTGACCCGCGTTTGTTGACAACGGTTGCCCCAGCGGTAGCAAGAGCTGCAATGGAAACCGGTGTGGCCAAGTTCCCGATTATTGATTGGGAAGCCTACGACACACAATTATCTAAACGTCTGGGTCAGGATAATACGCTTAGCAAGGTAATTATTACCAAGGCCAAACAGAATCTTAAACGTGTGGTTTTTGCGGATGCAGAAAACCTGACGGTACTGAAAGCGGCACAACAGGTAATTGACGATGGTATTGCTATTCCGATTTTGTTGGGCAATGAAAACAGAATCAACCAACTGGTACTAGAAAACCATATTGATGTAGCCGGAGTTGAAATCATAGACCCTCGCTCAGGAAAAGAAGAACCACGTTTACAGAAATTCGGTGATGTTTTCTACGAAAAACGTAAGCGTAAAGGTCTTAATAAATTTGAGGCCAAGATGTCGATGCTCAATCGTAACTACTTTGGTGCCATGATGGTAGAGACAGGGGAAGCAGATGCGATGATTGGCGGTATGACACGTAATTATCCTGAAACGATTCGTCCTGCCCTGCAAATCATCGGGCGTCAGGATGGCGTGAAGAAAGTATCAGGTATGTATATCCTGATGAGTCGTTTTGGCCCTTTGTTCTTAGCCGATACCACAGTTAATTTCAATCCGACTACGGAAGAGATAGTGGAGATTGCAGAACTGGCCGCTAAAGAAGTAGAAAAATTTAATATCAAGCCAAGAATTGCTTTATTGACTTATTCAAACTTCGGTAGCGCGGATGGTGAAGATGCATTGAAAATGCAGAAAGCGGTGTCTATTCTGAAAGAAAAACACCCGACTATGATAGTGGATGGCGAAATGCAGGCACACTTACCTTTTGATCTGGATTTATTAAGAGAAAATCACCCGTTCTGCGATTTAGTAGATGGTGGTGCCAACACACTTATTTTCCCGAATCTATCTGCTTCAAACATTGCCTATAACCTTGTGAAAGAG
>CALRLS020000195.1:0-9138 GCA_943368815.1 Cyanobium sp. NIES-981 | reverse complement strand
CTAAGCGATAATCTACATTGCGCAACCGGACATACAAGGTATAGTTGCTTTGGGGACTAATCTCAAATGATTTTACCAGCAGGTTTCCGGGATATTCCCTGTTTTCAAAGGGAAAATGCCCTCCTGTAATTGTTGCAAAAACAGGTTTATTATCTTTTAGCAAATAGATGTTTAAACTATCTATTCCTTTTGTGAGCAATTTTAGTTTTTTAGGTTCTTTCGCGATATTAACCAGATTAATTTTAACCCAGTATGCATCATTTGTGCCTCCGAAGCTTATTTCATCGCCTACCCATTTCGAAAACTTTTCGGTATATCTGGTAGTAACGTCTTTAATGTTAAGCGCTCCTGTACTATCCTGTAAATAATAAGAAAAGTCGTGCAAATCAATCTCCTGAAAATCCTTATTGATAAAAATTCTTGCCTGATTCTGGGCAATACCCTGAAAGAAAAACAATGTCAAGCAAACGCTAAAAATAAAGGACTTCATGGCTTAGATATATACGTTTTACAAATAATTGGGAGAAGCACGTCCCCTTGAAAATAATTAAAATAATGGAATCTTAAAGATAAACAATAATGTATATACGTACTATTCCAGGGAGATATTATTTTCATAAATTATTCTTATCATATCAAGGCTATTTATCGCTCCCAATTTTTTTCTGATATTCTCTTTATATTCCTCAACTGTATACTTTCCAATTCCTAATGCGCCCGCAATTTCAATACTTGTTTTCCCAATCATCATCAATTTGATAATTTCCTTTTCCTTTGTAGTAAGTATTGTGGTTGCCCCTACGTTGTCAGTACTTTCCTTCTCAAAGCCGTTTTTTCTAATTTCTTCAATTTCTTTCTGAAAGTACTTGTCTCCATTGTTTACGGCAGTAATAGCTTTTCGCAATTCATGCATAGGAGCTTCTTTCAAAAGGTAGCCATCTGCTCCTGAATTAATAGATTCTTTAATAATCCCATGCTTTTTGTAACTTGAAAGTATCAGAATCTTTATTTTCGGATAATTCTTTTTGCAATGAGTTATTACTTCAATGCCGGCGCCTGAGTGTGCTACCTCTCTTCTGCTCTTGGGTATGCCTAGATCCAAAATTATTACGTCAATGTCTCTGCTATTAAGTTGTAATTCAAAAAATGCATCATCACGGGTTCTTGATAGTTTTTTGATATTAAAATTATCATCTGTTTCAAATACAGTCTGCAACGCTTCTGAAAACACCTGATGGTCTTCAATTATGAGGATATTAATAGGCTTAACCATTGAAAATATATAAGAGTTAAATTCTAAATTCAAAGATAAATATATCTGCCCTGGCGATTTACCCCCAAAAAGAGGGGTGTTACCATAAAAATGGTAACAGCCTCCAGGTTCTTTTCATGTATTCGGTATACTCTTCTCCAAATCTTTCAATCAAGGCCTTCTCTTCTACGTGTATGCGGAAAGCATAAACCGCTATTAAGACCACAAAGTTGATACTGCACAACAAAACTCCGTTATATAAAAGTAGTGAAATTCCAGTAAAAATAAAAATTGCCCCTGTATAACTTGGATGTCTTACAACACTATAAATACCGTCTTTTACAAGTACATGATCTACTAAAATCCTAGCCTGAACGGTAAAGGCGCCTTTCAGCACTCTTATTGCTCTTGTTCTGATAATGTGCCCACCCATACAAAGCAAGAATCCTGTCACAAATCTGGCATTTATTGGCATTAGTAATTGAGGAGATTTGACCACCCAAAGATATACGATAATGGCTTGCATCAAACTACCCGATAAAAGGATAAGTTGAGCTGAGTATTTATCAGTCGGGCTTGGGCGCTGTAATTCTTCTAAATCAATCTCAGGTTGAAAAAGAAGAATCAACAGTCCGGATAATGGTACAATCCAGAACATAAGAGGTAGGTCGCCTAAGGACTGATGCCCTAAGTTGACCGGAAATAAGTAAATCAACTGAATTACTAACAAGGAAAACGTGATTTTTTGCTGATTCTTCATCTGATTAATATTTATAAGTGGTTATATTATTATTTACATCTGAGTGTTTTACAAATGCTTTTCGAAACTTTTTCTCATCTCGTCAACAGAGCAATAGACAAAATTCACATCGTTTTCAGGATAGACATAGTTACCTAGCTCCTCAACTATCTCTTTTGAGAAACCTGAAGAAGGATTAACTCCTTTTTGAATTGTACCAACCGGCATTTCTTGCAAAAGAGACAGTTTTAAGTCTGAGTGCATGGTGGCCGTCCAGTATCTGAAATTTCCATGAAGCCCATAACGTAAGACAGCTAACTCAAAATTCAACATAAAAGAACGGCCATCTTTTTGAGTTAAATCTCTTGCTACACGCCCTACCTCATAAATTTCATTTCTGCTGACATTTTTTAAGGTAGTTTCAATGTTGAAGTCGAATAAGAGTTCACTTGGGAATTTCCCCTCCTTGTTTTTACTGGTCAAAGAAAATGTTCCTAAGCGTTGTTCTTCTTTAAAAACAATAAATATTTCTGATGGAAATTCCTCGAAAAATCCATCAAGGATTTTATAATAACTGAAACCGTAAACAAAAACATAATTCTGTTCAACAAGATTTTTTGCCCACGTGATCTCTTCGGCTGTTTCAGCTTTTTTGATTTGAATATCATTTTTCATTTCTTTTAAAAATTAGTTTCTGTAGTTAAATCAGCAAACCCAGCCAGATGCAAGTAAAAATTTCAATTTTTTTTAAGGCCTTAGAAAAAATACAATTGAATAATTATTTGCTCAGCTTATTGCTTTCTAATAGTCTATTAGTTCTCTACCCCCCGATGCAAGTAAAAATTTGAAATTTTTTTTTCAGTGAGAAACTCCACTTAGATTATCACTATAGCATTTGTTCTGAATATTGCTTTCATAGCATTATTCTCGTAGAGTTACCAAATGCAACTAGATTTGAAGAAAAAAATAAGGGTCTGACAGAATTTCTGCCAGACCCTTATTGAAAGATAGCTATTTGTTTATTTTTTTTGAAGATGAAAAATAAAGTCCCCGCCATTATCATCAGTAAGCGGAATCGGCCGATATTGAGGTAGCTGGTCCTTAATACCCTGGTTTGTTACAATATCTTTTATTTTACTGAATATATCATAGGTCTGCAGATACACCTGATTGTTTTCTCGCAGAACTTCCAGAAAGGCTGTAATAAAAGGACTGTTATCAGCCACTTGTGATAAGTAGGTACTTGTGAGCGCTGTACGGCTTCTGTTATTATATCTTTCAATAATTGCCTTTGATGCCCCTCCTTCCAGGTGCTGTACCGTGAAAATTGAGCCCCCAAAACAAGCATCTGATATTAGCAATGTATGCTTGCTTTGAATTTTTTTTATCGCTTCTATAATTTCATTGTTTTCTATCCACTCTTTTTTATTGTTTTTCTGCGCTTCAACAGAGAGCCAGTAGCCAATCTGCTTTGATTGATCCCAAACTCCATGTCCTGCAAAAAAGATAATTAAGTTATCTTCATTATCTATACCGGATCTATATGATGCCATTGCGTTCAGAATCTCTCTTTTATCGGGATTTTCCAGAACTTTCACATTGCCTTCTTCAAAACCATAATTATTTACAAATACCTCCTTTAGTTGTTTAACATGTTCTAAAGGGTAAAATAACGGACTATAGTATGGGTCCTGATATTTGCTGGCTGCAATTAAAAGCGCAAAATAAGAACCTTTTATATTGAGTGTACCCTGATAATTTGCCTCAATAATTGGCTTTGTCTTTGTCTCGCCTCTAAAATTAGCAGGCGGTATATCGCTCTGGGTCCGGGCCTGCTGCGGTTGAACCAGCGGTTGAGCGATGGTCTTGGAATGAGATGGCTGTGGAGTTTGAATCTGAAATTTATTTATATTAAATGCTTTTACTTCTATGACTTTAGGAGTCATATTTTTAACAAACGACACCAGTATTTCTCTGTCTTTTATACTATTCTGCTGCGCACTTATATTGCTTATATGATCTGGGATATTGGTTCTATAAACAACATAATTAATCCCTATACGAAAAGACTCAAAAGGATAAATATTATTTTTATTATCGTAAGGGTAAACTTTCATGAAAAAATTTTTATCCTCTTTTTTAAAGTTTTCACTCTCCAGCATTGCCAATTGTGATTCCGGATTTTCATCTGCCATATAGCAAATGCTTTCGAGTGATTGTAACTGTGCAAAAGAGAAAGTGCTTATGAAGATAAAATAAAAAATGAGGTATAGTTTCTTTGTCATAAATGGTCTATTTCTAGATTAAAATTTCCTGAATTGTTTTGTTGCTCAATATCATTAACCTGAAAAAATACTTCAACCTTACCGCTGGCAGGCATATCAAAATTACATTCAACTCCACACAAACGCCATTTATCAGGGGCATCTGTCGAAAGCCGGAAGAGTAAACTTCCATGGGGATAGTTTCTTATAAGATTATAGGTGTTTGAGCCTATAGTATTAATACCAGCCGGAGAAGTACTGCCTAAAAACATACCCACCGTCACTTGTCCGCTTGCTTTAATTGAGACTCTGCTATTTCCGGTCGCTTTAATCTCCTGCCTTGTTATGCCATTACCTTTTACCTGACAATTGACTTTCGTATGAATCACCGGACCCGGATTAATTACATTAGTTGTACCATTCTTATTATAAAAAATAAATTCGCCCCCTTCGTCTCGTGTATTCTGAATAATACCATATTCAGGTATTACTGAGCTATTATTGATAACTACCTTTTTGATTGACTGATATAATTCACCAGCCAATAAGTACTTTTTATCATTGTCCTTAAGTGCTTTGATAAAATATTCCATAAAAACACTTTTATCAGGCACAGTCGACAAATTACCACTGGTAATAGCTTTTCTGCTTCGTGTAATTTTCAATTGTTCTTCTGCGGCATCTCTCAATATACTACCGCTAAAGCAGGCATCACTAATAACTAATGCGTGTTTAGCTTCCAATTGACGTAAGCGAAACTGGATTTCTATATTAGCAATCCAACCATTGGTCATATCTCTTTTTGCATCAACAGGTATCCAATAGCCCTCCTCTCTTCTCAAACTTCCATGACCTGCATAAAAAACAAGTAAATAATCATTCTCATTTAATTCACTGACATACTTATCTAATGTATTTAAAATATCATTCCGTGTTGGGTTTGTCAAAATCCTTACGTTCTGTTTCTCAAAGCTATACTTTTGTATGAGTACATCAGATAATAAGTGGGCATCATCTATCGGATGTGATAACTTAGCGAAAAAGGGGTCTCTGTAATCTTCAGCACCTATTAACAGCGCATGATAAGTTATATTCGGCGGGGTTGGTATCACACGAATCTGACCCTGTGATTTGCAAAATATTGACAGTAAAAAGATAACAATACATATATGCTTACTCATAACTGCATAGAAAAATAATGGTTTAGATTCTATTTTATTCTATAACAGCAAAAGGGTAAATATTTGAGCCAATGGTATCTGATAAAGAATTACCATTACAAGTGGCCTGTATTTTAATCCGCTTAAGACCGGTTTTATAAAATATACGATTTGAAATATCTTTTATTTCGCTCTCAAATCTAATCTTATCTATCAATTTTTCTACATGACACTCCGCTTAATTTATGCTCTTGCTACCCTGAAATACAGCTTCGAATTTTGCGTATTCTTTGCCATCTTCTGAAATTTACCTAGTTTACGACGAGAGATTTCAACGTAATGGTTATTTCTCATTTCCAGTTTATTTCTTGCGGTTCTGTCAATAATGAAATTGATATTTACCAGATAAGACTTATGTATTCTAAAAAAAGGGAATGATACCAGCATATCATCAATTTTTTTTAGTGTAACAGGAACAATCTCTACCCTGTCGGCAAAATACAAACGTGTATAATTTTCGTCTGCTTCACAAAAAATCAGTTCCAGAGGATTGATTTTCTTATTGATTGTAAGGAGTATTTCATTCATACTAAATATGGTTAAAAGGTGATAAAACTTAGAATTGAAGTATTATCTGTTAAGCCAGAATTTAGTCCAAAGGAAATACAGAATTTACCAGTAAGAAACCCCGATTTATAGGGGAAAACTAATTTTTTTTAATTATTTAACAGGCTTTGGTTTTAAGTAAAACGTATAAGTTGAGATGGCCAATTTATCTATCGGAAGTGACCCGATATTCTCGCCTCCTCTCATATTGCGTTGCATTAATTTATCAAGAGGATTATTGCTTCCTCGTGTGGGATGTGGATTGAGTATTAATTCTTTGTCGGTCATAACCAACTTAAAAATCTCTGTGCCCATATTACCCGAAACATCTACAGATACTTTTATTTCTTTATCAGGCTCTAAGAAGAACTTAAAACCGGGATAGGGCAAAATAACTTCTACACTATCATTTTGCGGAATATCAATGAGATTGCCGTAGAAAGGCGCTTTCCCGATATTTTTAATAATTAATGTGTTCTTTCCTTCATATACTACCTTATTGCCATAGTCGTCGAAACTTTCGGCAAAGCCAATTCTGGCTTTATAAATAGAATTATTTATTTCAGTATCGCGTAATGATTTGGCCAATAAATGATAGGTGATTCTTTCCACGCACCAAAGTGAAGCGTTATTTTGATGAATATTTATACTGTCAACAACCGACTGATTAACCATCCTCAGTATTTTTATATAATCGCCTTCTCTTTTTAAGAGCAATTCAGCGCCTTGTCTTTCAGAAGAAACCTTAAAAGCATTTTTACGAATAATCTTTTCAGTAACGCCGGAACGAATTTCTTCATCCATTGAGCCATCTATAAAAATACTTGCCTCTTTATTACCAAATCCCCGTTCTTTTTCAACAATGACTAAATCTTCAATTTTATATTTTAAGTCCCTGTCTAGCTTTACTTCAGAGCTCATATTACCGCCTCTTACTATCACACCTCTGGCTAAAACCTGATTGGAATTATCTCCTTTTTTGACAAGTTCTACTATAGTATTTTCAAATAAGCCCATTAAATAGCCGCATGAGACCCTGATAGTATTGCTTGCCTTATTGTAAGAATCTTTTATAAGATCATAAACATTTCTTTTCGCAATAAAATCACCGCCAAGCACTGTCGCCCCCCCTTCACCTTCCAGAGCAGGCTCCTGTCCCAATCCGGTAGTATGTCTGGCAATAGTATTCCTGATTTTCGTAAAAAATTCTATATACGTTTCTTTAGCTTGAATATTTTCCAATGCTTCGGCAAAGGCATAAGAGAGAGAGCCATAGTGTTTACCATCTTCGCCAACTATTTCATGGTTTTGCTGGCGTGCTTTAGCCGCAGCTATTAAAACTACCGTAGCCATATTGCCTCTTCCTCTTGATGCCGGAATTTCAAAGTATCCACTCCCGGGGTCTAGCTCATTGTTATTCTCAATAAATCCTGGAGAAACTATTGGAGAAGCCCCTCCACGAACCTGTGTTGTTGAACCGGATCTCAGGCCTGTAGCAGAATGGCAACAATCTAAAAGTACAAATACGTGTCCTTCAACACCTACTTTATTCATAATGCTCTTTACCCAGTGCCCGAGTTCATCATCTCTTAAATGCTTATTGCCGTTATAGATGGCACCATTAGCCGTTTTCGGAGAATCGTATAATACCAGTGCCTCGTCCAGACTATCCTTCTCATCCCCGTTATCGTCCTTAATTTGTTGTCCATGCCCTGCAAAGAATAAAACCACTTTGTCTCCCGGTTGAACTCCACTAAAAAAAGAATTAAACTTATCATTAATACCAGCTCTGGTTGCTTCCTGATCAAGGACAGGCGTAATAATAAAACCCTGGTTTTGAAACTGTTGTCTGAGCAATAATAAATCATTTGCCGAGTGTAATTCCGGCCAGCCACTTTTTGGAGCATATCCTGATATTCCAATAAATAGGAGCCTTTTAGCTCCCCACCCTGATATAGAAACCAATAAAAAGCATAAAAAACTAATAGTTCTAAAAAATCTTAAAATAAGGCACCTAGCAGATAAACGGAATATTTTCAAAAACATACTAATTTTCTTTTATACCTCTTTACACGCTTAATAGTAAGTTAATATGTTGCACCTGTTTCGACTTATTGAAGTGCTTTTAATGCCTTTCCTGCCATTTCATAAAACGGGTGTTCCGGGTCAATGGTGATTTTTTGAAGCATTTTAATCGCCTCCTCTTTATTACCTTGTTTTAATAAAGCTAAAGCCAGATACCACTCTGCTTTGTCTCTTATATTATTGTTAATTGAGGTGGCAGCCAGTTTCAGGTCGTCTACCGCTTCTTTTTTATTTAATGCCAATTCTACAAGACCTTTAAAATAGGTTACACATAAGATAGAGTCCGGTTTAAGACTGTTAACCGCCTTTAGCGCTTCCTCATATTTTTTGTCGTTGTATAATGGAAATGCAGCCAAGTCCTGCGGACACTCTCCTCTGGCCAGCGTCTCAGGGCGATAATAATCGTTGAAAACGATTTCAGTCTCCGGTTTGAAAAGGTTTGTAAAGAAATACAGGCCCGCAAATAAAATTATAGCAACTGAGGCAGCCATTGCGTATGAAATATATGGGCGTCTATCCATAGCTATCATTCCTCCACCTTGCTTATAATTTTCACCGATAAGCTTCAGGCGCTTTCTGAAATTAAGCTCTTCAAACCCATTAAATATTTTTATATAAGCCTCAACTTCTTTTTTAAATTCGAGGTCTTTTTCCATCTCTGCCTCAAATGTTTGTCTCTCATCAACAGACATTTCATTGTTTACGTACCTCTCAATTTTCTCTATAATTTCGTCTGATAAGCTCATGGTAAATCTTGTTTTTTTAGCTTTTCTCTTAATTCTCTAATACAGCGCGGTTTTCTATCTCTTAAAACATCCGGACTCCGGTTTAATAATATTCCTATTTCTTTATAACTTAAATCTTCGATATAAAAAAGTTCAAGTAATGATTTACAAGAGTCTCCTAGTTGCAAAAGGTTTTCTAATATAGCATTTATAAGTTCATTTTTCTTCTCCTCATTTCCATTATCATCCTGTAATTCATTTAAATTATCATCATCGTCAATGCTAACTAGCATGGGTCCGGAATGCT
>CALRLS020000194.1:0-9174 GCA_943368815.1 Cyanobium sp. NIES-981 | reverse complement strand
GAAGAAACTGACAAGGCCTATATCCTCTATAATAGTGATGCCCCTGACAGAAAACCCTTGTATTCGGGGCATAGGACAATCAGAATGTACGAATTTGATTACCAGAACCTCAAA
Organism: Cyanobium sp. NIES-981; assembly: GCA_943368815.1. Taxonomy (GTDB): domain Bacteria; phylum Bacteroidota; class Bacteroidia; order Cytophagales; family Spirosomataceae; genus Emticicia. The sequence continues at coordinate 9,060 of CALRLS020000194.1, read as the reverse complement.
GTGCTTGGCGAAGAAAAACAGTTAGTGAACGGCGGTGTAGACCTTTCTAAAAAACCTGTGTGGATAGAAGCCCCACACATTATGAAGCGCTTTGGATGGTACTATTTATATGCGGCAGAAGGAGGCACTTCTGTCAATCATTCGGAGGTAATCCTGCGTAGCAAATCAATATGGGGGCCTTATGTGCCTTATGAAGGAAACCCGATTCTGACCCAAAGAGAATTACCTGCTGACAGGCTGTATCCCATTACCTCAGCAGGTCACGCACAATTTGTTGATGGCCCTGACGGAAAAATGTATTGTATCTTCCTGGCTGTACGTCCCTACGAAGGCGATTATTATAATACAGGTCGTGAAACATTCATTGCTCCGGTTAGCTGGAAAGACGAATGGCCGATGATAGAACATGGCGAAAAAGCCATTGAATATAGCTATAAAACTACTATCAAAGAAATTAAACCAAAAGGAGCCTTACCTCAATCAGGTAATTTTCAGTATAAGCTTACTTTTGATAAAGGTCTTGACCTCTCATTGCTGTTTATGCGCACGGTTGACAGCAGTTCATTCAAAACCTCAAAATCTGCCGGATTAACGCTAAATCTAAAGCCTGAAACGATTTTGGAGTTTAAGAACCCCTCATTTGTCGGAAAACGCCAGCAACATCTATATAGCACTGCTGAAACTGAGCTAAACTTCTCTCCAAAATCTCCCAACGAGAAAGCAGGATTAGTGATTTTTCAGGACGAACGACATTTCTACTTTATAGCCAAATCTAAAAAAGACGACAAAGCAGTAATACAGCTTTTCAAAAGCCAGCCTAAAGAAAAATCAATGGAATTGCTTACTGAGGTTCCGCTCAATTCAAATACGGAAAAGGTAAGTTTTCGAATCAAATCGGAAGGAGCCGACTATAGTTTCTATTACTCAACCGATGCTAAAAACTGGATGCTGTTGAAAGACAAACTGGATGGCAAATTTTTGAGTACCAAAGAAGCAGGCAGTTTCATAGGCTGTGTATATGGCATGTATGCCACTTCGTCCGGTGAAAGTTCAACGAATAGCGCTTCATTCAAATTTTTAAAGTATAGTGGTAACGACCCGATGTTAAAATGAAAAGAGTAGCAGCCATACTCATAATGTTCCTAACCGGAAGCATCCTGCAAAGAACTGTTGCTCAGGAAAGCAAAGCAAAAAATCCAATCATTTTTGCCGATGTGCCTGATATGTCTATGATACGTGTAGGCAAAACTTATTACATGAGTAGTACCACCATGCACATGAGTCCGGGTGTGCCTATTATGAAATCTAATGATTTGGTCAACTGGCAGATGCTTGGCTATGTGTATGATACACTTGCCAACATTCCATCATTGAATCTTACAGATGGAAAGGGTACTTATGGGCGTGGCTCATGGGCCAGTTGTATTAAATACCATAAAGGATTGTATTACGTAACCACCTTTGCCCAGACTACGGGCAAAACACATATATACACCACAAAAAACATTGAAAAAGGCCCTTGGAAACATACTGCTTTTGCACCAAGCCTGCACGACCATACCCTGTTTTTTGATGATGACGGCAAAGTATACATGGTTTATGGCAATGGCAAACTGAAAATCATTGAATTGAATACCGATGTATCAGGCATCAAAAAAGGAGGACTTGACCAGACTATTATTGAGAACGCCAGCGCTCCGGCTGGTACTAATATCATGCTTGGTGCCGAAGGCTCTCAGCTGTTCAAAGTAAACGGTAAATACTATCTTTTCAATATCGCATGGCCAAGAGGTGGTATGCGGACAGTGATTGTGCATCGGGCAGATAAAATTACAGGCCCCTGGGAAGGCCGGGTGGCCTTACAGGATTTAGGCGTAGCTCAGGGTGGATTAATTGATACACCAGATGGTCGTTGGTTTGCCTATCTGTTTCGTGATTTTGGTGGAGTGGGTCGTATCCCCTATTTAATTCCCGTAAAATGGGAGGATGGCTGGCCTGTTTTAGGCGAAAACGGCAAAGTACCTGAAACACTTGACTTACCTGCAAGCAAAGGCTTGATTCCGGGAATTGTGCATTCAGATGAGTTCACCCGTAAAAAAGGAGAAGCTGATTTACCTCTGGTCTGGCAATGGAACCATAATCCTGATAATACATTATGGTCGGTAAGCGCAAGAAAAGGCTTTTTGCGATTAAAAACAGGCAGGCTTGATACCTCGTTTGTATTAGCCCGCAATACAATAACCCAAAGAACAATCGGCCCTGAATCTTCCGGCTCAGTAGCTCTTGATATTTCAAACCTGAAAGACGGAGACTTTGCCGGACTGGGATTATTACAGAAAAACTACGGTTTGGTAGGTGTCAAGAAATCGGATGGTGAGAAATTTATAGTCATGGTGAGTGCCAATACCGGCAAACCTAAAGAGATTGAGAAAATTCCATTGAGGCAAAACACAGTTTATTTCAAAGCAGAATGCAATTTCAGAGATAAAGCTGATATAGCGCATTTCTTTTATAGTCTTGATGGTAAATCATGGAACCGGATAGGAGAACCCTTGAAAATGCCGTACACCATCCCTCATTTTATGGGTTACCGATTTGCTTTATTCAATTATGCTACCAAAATTACGGGTGGTTTTGCCGATTTTGATTATTTCAGAATTTCAGACACCATTTCAGCAAATTAGTAAGCAACATTTACAGCTATTTTAAAACTATGAAATGTAATGATTAAAAAATTCGCAAACCGCAAATGAAAAAAGATTTTGGCCGCGCGGCGTCCGCTAAAGCCTATTTGATTCAATTTATTGTTTCTCCAGCTAAAGCTGGAGGCAATTGATTGAATCAATAATCAATAGCCCCCATTTTTAAATGGGGGTAAATAGAAAAAAACATCCTATTGGCTTTAGCCAAATGTTTACTAATGCTAGTCCATTAATACTTTACCATTTTTATACTGATGAAAAAAACATCTTTTACCTTCTATTAATAACTCTGCTATTTCAGGGAATCGGAGCATTCGCCCAAGACCCTAATTTCCATATCTACCTCTGCATCGGGCAGTCGAACATGGAAGGGGCAGGAAGAATAGAAGCACAAGATACTATTGGCATTGATAAGCGTTTCAGAATACTGGAAGCGCTGGACTGCCCTGTATTGAACAGAGAAAAAGGCCAATGGTATACGGCAAAGCCCCCCTTATGTCGCTGTAAAACAGGCCTGTCCCCGGCAGATTATTTCGGGCGTACAATGCTAGAGAATATGCCTCAGTCGCAATCCTTAGGTCTGGTGCATGTAGCAGTGGCAGGAAGCAAAATTGAGATTTTTGATAAAGTAAAATACCAGGCTTATCTCGACTCATCAGCTAAAGACAAACCCTGGATGATAAACATGGCCAGAGAATATGGTGGGAATCCCTATCAAAGGCTGATTGAAATGGCCAGAATGGCGCAAAAATCAGGTGTGATTAAGGGTATTTTGCTGCATCAGGGAGAGTCAAATACAGGTGATAAAACCTGGCCTGCGCAGGTTAAAAAACTCTATGATGATATTCTGGTCGACCTAAATCTGGCTCCCAATTCTATACCTTTATTGGCTGGAGAAGTAGTAGGCGCTGATCAGGGTGGCAAATGTGCCAGCATGAACGAAATCATAGCTACCTTACCTCAGACCTTAGCCAAATCTATTGTGGTTTCTTCAAAAGGCTTACCAGCCGTGCCTGACAAACTGCATTTCAACAGTGCCGGGGTACGGATTTTCGGTAAAAGATATGCGGCTGCCCTATTGGCATCACAAGGCAAAAAAATAACTATTGACGAAAGCAGCATTGCGGCATCCGAAAAAATGCTGCTTTATCCTGAGGGCGTACCGAATTCAAAAACTTCTGAAATCAAAGAAACCGGGGCAGAGAACGGCGTTTATAAAGGAATCACGAATCCTGCACTAGAGTATTTTAAACCAGAACCCGGTCTTGCTACAGGTACTGCCGTCATTGTTATTCCCGGAGGCGGATATGGCGTAGTAGTATATAACGGCGAAGGAATTAGTATAGCCAAAGCGCTTGCCGAAAAAGGAATTGCAGCTTTTATACTTAAATATCGCTTACCAAGTGACGAAATCATGCCCGATAAAAAAATAGGCCCTCTACAGGATGCACAGCAAGCCTTGAAAATTGTGAGAGAAAATGCCGTAAAATGGGGAATTGACAAAAATAAAATCGGCATCATGGGTTTCTCGGCAGGTGGGCATCTGGCAAGTACAGCAGCGACTCATTTCGAGAAAGCCTGGATAAGCAATCCAAACAATACAAGCCTCAGACCCGACTTCCAGATTCTGGTATATCCGGTTATTAGTATGAGCGATAGCCTAGCCCATAAGGGTTCAAGAGAGAACCTTCTTGGTAAGAATCCATCAAAAGAGGACAAAGACTATTTCTCTAATGAGCTTCAGATAAACACCAATACCCCTCCGGCATGGCTTACCCATACTGCCGACGACAAAGTGGTTGATGTAGACAATAGCATAGCCTATTTTGAGAGATTACGTAAAAATAAGGTAGAGGTAGAAATGCACATTTTCCCCAAAGGTGACCACGGGTTTATATTCAGACACCCCGGCTGGATGAATCCTCTTTTTGATTGGATGAAACGAAATGCCTGGATAAAATAAAAATAACTATAATGAAAAAATATTCTATACTCTGGCTTAAAGTTCTATTGTCAGCAATCCCTTTTTCAGGGATGTCTCAATTGTCAGGCCCCGTAAAAGTACAGGAGGGATTGGTACAGGGGACACTCGAAAACGGATTATCTGTATTCAAAGGAATACCCTTTGCTGCCCCTCCTGTCGGAGAACTCAGATGGAAGGCTCCTCAGGCACTTAAAAGTTGGGAAGGAGTTAAAAACACAACAACATTTGCCCCTGCCCCCTTTCAGGGTGGGAATCCGCCATCAGGCAAGAGTGAAGATTGTTTGTATCTGAATATCTGGTCTCCGGCTAAAACCCCTACGGATAATCTGCCTGTAATGGTTTGGATATATGGTGGTGGCTTTAGTTTCGGCGCTACCTCAGAGCCTGTTTATACGGGTGAAAACCTTGCCGGAAAAGGCGTTATCCTGGTGAGTATTGCCTATCGTGTAGGCCAGCTTGGTTATCTGGCACTCCCGGAATTGAGTGCAGAAAACCCTCGTCATGTATCGGGTAATTATGGTTTGCTCGATATGGTGGCCGGTTTGCAATGGGTGAAGAAAAACATCAGGGCATTTGGCGGAAATCCTGATAAGGTAACCATATTTGGCGAGTCAGCAGGTGGTATCGCTGTGAGTATGTTATGTACTTCACCGCTTGCCAAAGGCTTGTTTCATGGTGCTATTTCTCAGAGTGGAGGTTCATTTGGCCCTACCAGAGCTACCACCTATCCTGGTGAAAACCTGAAAACGCTGTCCTTTGCCGAGAAACAAGGACTTGAATTTATGGAAAAAGCAGGCGCCCACAACCTGTCTGAATTACGGAATATACCTGCCGACAAATTACCGATGGGTTTCGGAATGCCCGGAGCCTGGCCTATTATAGACGGCTATGTGATTCCTGACGATCAGCATGTATTATATCAAAAAGGAAAATACAACCATACTCCGGTTTTAATCGGATATAATTCTGATGAAGGCGCAAGCTTTTCACCACCTAAAACACCTCAGGCTTATAAAGATGGTGTCAACAAACGCTACGGAAAGTTTGCAGATGAGCTGATAAAGGCATATCCGGTAGAAGAGAATCGTGTCCCTAAAACAGCTCGCGATTTAGCCCGTGATGCAGCTTTTGGCTGGCAGACGTGGTCATGGGCAAGACTACAGGCGCAAACCAGTAAATCAAAAGTATATTATTATTATTTTGACCAACACCCTGATTTTCCTATGGATTCTCCCCGTTATGGATACGGCTCTCCGCATGGGCAGGATGTCGGTTTTGTGTTCGGTCATATAAACCCTAACAGCCAGGAAAAAACGCCTACTGACGCAGATGTTTCTGAAAAAATAATGACGTATTGGACCAACTTTGCCAAGTATGGTGACCCCAACGGTAAGGGTGTTCCTACATGGAATGCTTTTACCAACAAAAAGCCCGGTGTAATGTACTTTCAGCAAAAAGCCATGATGGGCACAGTACCAAGTGAGGAGGCTTTAAAGGTTTTAGATAAATACTTTGAATGGCGAAGAACGCCTGAAGGCAGGGACTGGGCAAAATAGATTAGTGAACTGATATTCTGAGAAATGAAAAATTTAATATTTAATACCATCCTTTTTAATCTGATAGTCTGGTCGACTTTTGGCCAGATCAAAGCGCCTGAACCTTTCGGCCCGGTACCCACCGCAAATCAATTGCGCTGGCAAAAAATGGAGTATTATGCTTTTATCCATTTTTCTATAAATACCTATACAGATATGGCCTGGGGCTTTGGAAATGAAGACATGGCTTTATTTAATCCCACAAAACTGGATTGCAGGCAATGGGCAAGAATCTGTAAAGAAGCAGGCATGAAAGGCATCATATTTACCGCCAAGCATCATAGTGGATTTTGTTTATGGCCATCTAAATATACTGATTACTCAGTGAAAAATGCGCCGTGGAAGAACGGCAAGGGCGATGTAGTGAGAGAAATGGCAGATGCCTGCAAAGAGTATGGGCTGAAATTCGGGGTATATCTTTCACCCTGGGATAGAAATCACCCGGACTACGGAAAGCCTGAGTACATTACCTACTTCCGTAATCAGTTAGAGGAGCTTCTGACCAACTACGGGGATGTTTTCGAAATATGGTTTGATGGTGCCAATGGCGGCTCCGGCTACTATGGCGGTGCCAACGAAACACGTAAAATAGATGCCAAAACCTATTATGACTGGCCCAATACCTACAAATTAGTACGTAAACTTCAACCCAAAATTGTTATCTGGAATGATGGAGGCGACAGAGCAGATTTACGTTGGGTTGGCACTGAGGCTGGCTATGTTGGCGAAACTAACTGGAGTCTATTGAATGGCACAGGAGACGTACCCGAAGATATGTTACGCCACGGGCTGGAAAATGGTGATACATGGGTGCCGGGAGAAGTAAATACCTCTATCCGCCCTGAATGGTTTTACCATGAACGTGAAGACAGAAAAGTAAAGACCCTGCCTCAATTGATGGATACCTATTATAATTCCGTAGGGCGTAATGGCACATTATTACTTAATTTCCCTGTAATGCCCAACGGCTTGATTCATCCAAAAGATGAAGCCGCTGCGCTGGGCTTTGCAAAGGCTGTCAAAGAGGCATTTGCCGTAAATCTGGCCCGCAATGTACGAACCGAGGCTTCACAGGTTCGTGGAAATTCACAGGTATATGGCAGTAATAAAGCAACTGATGCTGACAAAGACAGCTATTGGGCGACAGATGATAATACAAAAAAAGCATCTCTGACCATCCATTTCAATAAACCAACTTCTTTTAACCGCTTTCTGGTACAGGAACCTATCCAACTGGGGCAACGGGTTAAGTCATTTAGTGTTGAAGCCTTTGTAAACGGTAAGTGGAAAGAAATTGCCAAAGAAACCACTATCGGATATAAGAGAATCCTTCGTTTTCCGATGGTTGAGGCTACTCAGATAAGATTAAATATTCTGGATGCTAAAAGCAATCCTCTCATATCAAACCTTGAAATCTATAAGGCTCCGATAATACTTACACCGCCAGCCATTATGCGCGACCAGGCAGGGAATATCCACATTAAACCCGGTGATACTGAATCAGAATTATATTATACGCTTGACGGCACCATGCCCGGTTCAAATGCCAGCAAGTATACTTCGCCTGTGACCACCAGTGACGGAAAGGTTGAGATAAAAGCCATTGCATACAACCCATTTACCAAACAAAAAAGTATAGCGAGTGAGGAAAAATTTGATATTTCACGCAAAGACTGGAAAATAATAAGCACCGATAAACAAGGAGCTGCTCAGGTTTTAGACGGTAATCCTGCTACCTCATGGCATCAGAATAAAAGTCAGGGGATGCCCGTTGATTTGGTCATTGATTTAGGAAAACAGGAAAAACTGGTGGGTTTCAGATACCTGCCTGACCAGAATTGGTGGGCTGATGCCAGCATAATAACCCACTATCAGTTTGAAGTGTCGGCAGATAACAAAAACTGGAAAATGGTAAGTGAAGGAGAGTTCTCAAACATCAAAAACAATCCCTTCTGGCAAATTAAAAATTTTGACCCTATACAGGCAAGATACATCAAATTGCGTGCTTTGAAAAACACACAAGAGGGTTCTGCCTCTGGTTATGCAGAAGTGGATATTATTACTCAATAAAATACTGATGACAGATTATGGACAAAAAATTTATAATCATTCTCTTAGTGTTTTGTATTCAACCAAAAACTATAAACTATGAAAATTAAGGCATTCTCTCAATTCGTAGTGCTTTCTGTAATACTGGCAATTCCCTATCTTGTCAGAAGCCAGCCGCCCAGAGGCCCATTAGTCATTTCACCACAAGTTAATGCTGATAAAACTGTTAGCTTCCGTTATCTGGCTCCTTTAGCTAAAGAAGTAAAGTTGAGCGGTCAGTTTTTAAAAGCACCTGTTGCCATGACAAAAGATGCACAGGGTATCTGGAGTGTCACTACTGAGCCTGTCAAACCTGATATTTATCCCTATAGTTTTCAGGTAGATGGCATCACAGTAATGGACCCTGCCAATGTAGCTTTTTTTCCGAACGAACGGTTTAAAGCTAGTCTTGTGGAGATTCCTGCTGACGTGCCTTCAGTGTATTCCTTAAGAGACGTGCCTCATGGTACAATCAGTTACGAATATTATCCATCTGTCGAAGGCTCAACCGGTACCTTAGTGGTATATACCCCTCCCGGCTATACCAAAGAAAAAGCGAAGAAATACCCCGTTTTCTATTTGATTAGTGGCACAACCGATACAGAAGAAACCTTTTATAAAGTAGGGAAAACTAATTTTATTCTGGACAACCTCATAGCTGACGGCAAAGCCAAACCTATGGTTGTTGTAA
>CALRLS020000193.1:0-9179 GCA_943368815.1 Cyanobium sp. NIES-981 | reverse complement strand
AAGTATCAACGCCATTGTGACGGCTAATGTATTGTTGCCCGAAGGCATTGTGTCAAGCAGCACAAACAGCGCTGAATTGAAAACGCCGTATCCGGTAAATGCCTATGTGATTCTGACAGATAAACTTACCAAGCCAACCGTTAAATACAATATTAAGTTTGACCAGCGCCGTATTCCGCTGAATCTACAGCCACAGGTAATTGCTTTTGAGCAGCGGCTTAGAAACGATGAGCAATTATTAGCCAATAATTTTGTGGGTATTACGGCGCTTAACAGATTATTCTCGGATAATAGTTTTAAAGATGCTGTAGATTCTCAGCTATTATTAGATAATGTAAGTAATCTGTTGACTAACCAGTTGGGTACCATTGCTTCTAAAATAGACCCTAATCTTGAAATTGGGGTTCAGTTGGGGGTATTGAGCAATGTGAGGCAGAGCCTGTTCAATAATATGCAACTCAACTTTTCGTATCGGTTCAGTAATAATCGTTTAAAACTGAGTGTAAATAACACGATTCTGCAAAATCAGGAACAAACAGCCAGTAACTATTTTTATGGTGGCGAAGTAGAGTGGATGCTCAATGAAGAAGGTAGCTGGCGCTTAAAAGCCTATAGCCGCAACGTGCCTAATTATTTCTATAATTTCAATAGCAACGTAAACGTAAATGGTGTCAGCCTGCAACACACCCGCAATTTCAATACCATCTTCAAGCGTAAACCCACCCCTCCCGCCGAGACATCGGACCTCCCTAAAAGCGTGCCTTTAAGGGTTTCGTCAATTTTTTAATACTAAAACCTATACTGCACTCTGCAGGTAAAACTATTATCTTTTAAATCTTTCTTATAATCAGCCAGACTGGTTTTCTCGTTCTGTGGCATTTCGTACCAGAGCATTAATCTTGTATTTTCGTTCATGTAGGTCAGATAGCCAAATCCAAAAGTATTGAAACGTATGTCAGCCGATGAAAAGCCTTGTGCTATTTTAGTTCCTTTTACCTTTTTATTTGGGTCATACCAGTCATACTTTGCTATTAGCTGATGTTTTTTACTGCCCAGATGTTGAAGGTAATAGAAATAGGCGCCATCAAAATTACGGATATATAGCGGAGCCAGTTTGCCGTTTTCTAAAGGTATTATAGCAGGTGTTTCAGAGGTATTAAACACAGCAGTTTGTGTTCCTCTTATATATTCTGCTCTGAACTCTGTTTCACCAACACGGTTAGGTATCCTGATTTGTATATCAGCGCCGAAATATTTTCTTGGGGCAATTTTACCCACATTGCCTGCCGAAGAGTCTAAAGCGTAATGCCTGTTAATGTCGTTCATGCGGTAGATTTGATTTGTAAACTGTTCCATCCCACCAACAAAGGCTGATATACTTCCGCTGACAATCACCTTCGGGGCAAGGTTAAAATGTTTGACGGAAAGCCTTGAAATGACATCCTTGTGGTTATCAAAATCAGCTATTGCATTTACGCCCTGTCCGTTAAACACACCAAGGTCAATCTTGATGTATTTCAGAAGATTAGTCTTATTGCGGGGTTCAAAGGTTCCCATAATGCCAAAATCACGTTCTGTTTTCATCAATATCTGGGACATTCTTCCTCGTTCCGGAGATTCTCTGTCGGGTGAGCCATAGCCTAATTCAAAACCAAACGGACGGGCAAACATCCCCGTTGTAAGGTAAAAAGCATTGAGTTTGTTTTCATAGAGCCTACCCCAGAAGTCCCGGATAAATATGCCGCGTTCGGTTCCGTCAAACTGAAAGATAAAATATAATTTCGGATTATTGTTTTTATCAAAACGTGCATAATCGAAACGGATACGCCCGCGACGAAGCATAAAACGATTGCTGGCATTAGGCTGAAAATCGCCACCATTAAAATTCTTTGCGCCATTGGTTTGAATCCATTGAAATTGGGGCTGGATATATCCGCTGATACCTACATACTCATATTTTTTGAGTGTGGAAAGGAGTTTTCTGGCGGTTGTAGTGTCAATATCTGTTAGAGCGCCATGGTCTTGAGCGATAGATTGAGACAGACTAATAAATAGTAAAAGGACTACCAGCCCCGTGTGAAAGGCGAGATTCAAATATAGTTTCATATTGGTGTAAAATCAAAGCTGGTGCAAAATTGGGAGAATCCTGCTATAAACAAAAGAATTCGGAGCAGCTTATTTTCTGCTCCGAATTCTGTATGAAATAATCAATGAAGGTTTATCAGTGAAATTTAAGAGCCTTGTTAATTTTCCGGAGGTTTAAAATATCCAGCGGAAGAATAAAAACAAGGTGGCAGAAAGAATGATAGCTACGGGTAATGTAAGCACCCAGGCTAAAGCAATATTTTTAATAGTACCCGATTGAAGGTTCTTGATACCTTTGCTTGCTACCATTGTACCTGCAATACCTGATGATAAGGAGTGTGTAGTACTCACAGGTAATTTAAACCATGAGGCAAGCCCGATAGTAGTTGCGGCTACTAATTCGGCAGAAGCGCCCTGGGCATAAGTAAGATGAGATTTTCCGATTTTTTCTCCCACAGTCACTACGATACGTTTCCAGCCAATCATGGTTCCTAGTCCCAGAGAGAGTGAAATCATCAGGATAACCCACATAGGTGCGTGGTCGGTATATTTTCTGATACCTTTTTCTTCCTGCACAGCGGCTGCTTTCAAGGCAGCTTTATCGGCATCACTCAGAATTACATCCGGGTCTTCTACAAGTTTTTTGGTACTGCCACTGATGGTTAAAAGCGCCTTACGGGCATCTAATGCGTTAGCTTTACTGACTTTATTGCTATCTGCCAAAGCATTCAGGAAGCCGACACTCTGTTTTATCTGAGCAATTCTGGCATTTTCAATATCAGATGTTTTTGTCGTATCAACCAAAGCTATTTTTTGAGAAATAGTAGCTAAATCAGGTTTGATTTTGTCGAAGTCAATAGTGTTGTTAATGGCAAAGTAAGCAGGCAGAATACCAATCAGAATCAACATCACTAAGCCTATCCCTTTTTGCCCATCGTTACGCCCATGAAAGAAACTCACGAGTGTACAGGTAGTTATCAGAATAGCTTTTACCCAGAATGGCGGCTCTTCGTTTTTCTTTGGTTCTTCAAACATTTGTTTTCTGATATCTTTACTCAAAACCCTGCGAAGCGTAAACATTAATATTACCGCAAGGCTGAAACCAACCAGAGGCGATAAGAAAAGTGCATAGAATATCTCTTTGGCTTTGTCCCAGTTAACAGCTGCTACACCTGAAGTATTATCCGGTAAAAGTGCATAACCTAAGCCTACACCCAGAATAGCGCCAATTAAAGTATGAGAGCTTGATGCCGGAATGCCAAAATACCAGGTTCCGAAGTTCCAGATAATTGCACTGAATAATAATGCCAATACCATGGCGATACTATGGTAAACATTCTGGTCGATTAATAATTCTACAGGCAATAAATTAACTATGCTCATGCCTACGCCCACACCTCCGGTTACTACGCCAATAAAATTGACTAACCCTGACCAGACAACTGCCTGTGTAGGTTTAAGCGAATTGGTATAAATAACAGTGGCAACGGCGTTAGCGGTATCGTGAAAACCATTGATGAATTCGAATGCACAGGCTGCCAACAGGCAGAAGGAGAGCAAGAGGAAAATGTCGGTTTCTAAGCCAAACATGAGTGTTTTTGGGTTTTAGTTAGTACAGTATGATTATATTGGTGTTCATATTTCGGATGTAAAATTCAGAAAGTTTCAACGATACCAGAAAGAAAGCATGTTAAGAAATTGTAAAGAAAGAAATAAAAATGTCGATTTTCGATTGCCGAATATCGAATAATTGTCACAATTCGACAATCTGAAATCGAAATTCGACATTTATTTTACACAAAACTCATTATCTTCTCAAAAAGCTCTTTCTGGTTAAATGGTTTTGTTACGTACTCGTTCATGCCAATTTCTAAACATCTGTCTTTTTCTCCTACCAGTGAATGGGCTGTCATGGCCATTATTGGTGTTGTATCTTTTAATTCTTTACGGATAAATGTGGTAGCCTGATAACCGTCCATTTCAGGCATTTGCAAATCCATCAGAATAATATCATACTTGTTGTTTTTGACTTTATCGACGGCAATTCTGCCGTTTTGGGCCAGATCTGCCGTGAAACCGAATTTCTCCAAAACCCTTAAGGCCAGTTTCTGATTAAGAACATTGTCTTCTACCAGCAATATATGTATTTTTTTATCGCTGACAAGCGTTGTGGTGTTCCCATTTTTATTTTTTTCTACCTCTTCTATTATCTTTTTATAGGTAATTGTAAAACCAAACGTTGAACCCTGGTCAGGAATACTTTCCAGCCACATCTCGCCGTTTTGTAATTCTACTAATGATTTTGAGATACTAAGCCCCAGGCCTGTACCGCCATATTTACGGGTGGTATCAGAATTAGCCTGTGTAAAGCGGTCAAAAATTAACTCTGATTTATCCTTTGGAATCCCGATTCCTGTATCAACTACTTTAAATGAGATTGTACATTCAGTATTCGTATTGCTGATTTGCTCCACTATCATACTCACTGACCCTTTAGGCGTAAACTTGATAGCATTATTGGCAAGATTCAACAATATCTGGTTGAGTCTTGTGGGGTCACCCAATAAGGTGTCCGGAATATTGTTATCAATAGTGCAATCTAATACCAGACCCTTTTCAACCGCTTTAGTTTTCAGAATACTCTTTATGGTTTTTGTAATTTCTCTCACACTAAAAGGCACTTCTTCAATAACTATATGCCCCGATTCAATTTTTGAAATATCGAGAATATCATTGATAATACCCAGGAGATTCTCGGTTGAAGTGTTGATATAAGAAAGAAATTCAGATTGTTCTTCATTCAAAGGGGTATCTTTCAGCAAATTGGCAAAACCTACAATGGCATTCATAGGTGTCCGGATTTCGTGACTCATATTGGCCAGAAACATATCTTTCGCATAGGCATTCTGTTCTGCTTGTACCTTGGCTTTGATTAACTCTTTCTCTATCAGAATACGCTCTGTCATATCTACGGCATTGCCAATCACATACTTTTCACCATCAATCAGTTCTGAAAGTATATTATTATACATCCATGTTTTAATAGAGCCGTCACGGTGTTGCACTTTCATCAAACCTTTAAAATGTCCGATCTCTTTTATTTGTTTCAGGTAAGCCTTCACAATCTCTTCATATTCGGCAGGAACGAGATCAAACAATGTTTTTTGCAGATACTCTTCTGCAGAATAGCCCAATAATTCTGCTCCTGCAGGGTTTACTGTCAAAAACCTGCCTTTCAAATCGTGAGTGCACATCAAACCCTGGGAGTGTTCGAAGAAACCTCTGTGGCGCTCTTCACTGAGTAATATCTGGCGCTCCCATATTTTTTTGGCTGTAATATCTTTGGCTATGCCTACAAATCCTGTGATTTGTTTTTCTTTGTCAGTAAGTGGTGTTAATGATAATTCAACCGTAATTCTCGACCCATCCTTCGTAATATAGGTCCATTCGTTAGTATCGGTTGTCCCTAAACGGGCTTTGGCAATTACAGCTTCATCAGGTGCTCTCAGCTGAATGTTTAACTCATGGGTTATTTTTTGTGCATATTTTTCAATTTCTGCGCGGTCGTGGAAAAGGGTCGCTTTTTTAATGCCAATCACTTCCTCAGCTTTATAACCTAACATCAATTCAGCGCCTTTATTAAAGGTTCTTATATCGCCGTAGGCATCGCTCGTAATAATTGAAATACCGGAGTCAGCATCCATTATGGCTTTCAGTTCGGTATAGACTTTATCTAACTCAAGTCTTACTTGTTTTTCTTTGTCAATATCCTGTATTGTTCCGTAAACAATATAAGGCTTGCCGTTTTTGAATTCGGCTTTGCCCATTGCTCTTGCCCATTTGGTTGCCCCATTAGCTGTTATAATCTGAATTTCTGTATCGAAGGGCTCTCCGGTCTTTATTGAATTTTCAATCAGCTTTTCAATAGCATTTCTGCTTTCACCTTCTTTTGAGAAGAGTATGCTTTTTTCTATTGTTGGCACGTAATCAGAGCTCAATCCATGAATTTCTCTGGTAATCTGAGAGAACGATATTTCATTTGTCTCCAGATTTACCTTCCAACCTCCCATTTTGGCAATCCTGCTTGTAGATTCCAACATATTTTTGGTTTCTACCAATTCCTGTTCAATACGGTTTTGCTCGGTTATATCCCGGGCAATTCCATAAAGATATTCGCTGTTCGGGTCTTTCGTCACAACCCATTGTAATAACCTGTAATTGCCGTCGGCAGTAATGAATCTGTTGCTCAGAATTACGGTCTGTGCGCCATCAGAAATATCTTTCAACCGCTCCAGTGTAGCGTCAATATCCTCGGGGTTGATAAACTCAATAATCGGCCTTTTGCATAGTTCTTCATTGGTCCAGCCAAAGTTTTGTTCAAATGCCGGATTAATTTTTTTGAAATAACCATCGGCTCCGGCCATACAAATCAAATCATCCGAAAGCTTGAAAAGTGTTTCATAATGCTTTAATTCCTCTCTCTCTTTACGGGCAATGATTTGTGAAATAACTTCCTGCGCTAAAATGGCAAGGGCAGACTCCTGCTCTTCGCTTAGTTTTTTCGGTTTATTATCCATCACGCATAAAGAACCTAAAGCATAACCAGCAGGGTCAATAAGTGGATACGCGGCGTAGAAACGTATATTCGGATTTTCTTTTACTAATGGACTGTCTTTGAATCGTTCATCAAGTCTTGCATCTTCTACTTCAAAGAGAACATCGCCCATGATGGTATATTGGCAAAAAGATATATCCCGGTCAGTTTCGTCGGGCTCCAGTCCAATTTTGGATTTAAACCATTGTCTTTCTTCATCAATAAGGGAAATGACAGAAATAGGAACACCACAAATAGAAGAGGCTAATTTAATAAGACGGTCAAATTCTTTTTCTCTGACAGAATCAAGAATGTTATAGCTTTTTAAGGCTTTCAGCCTCTCTTTTTCGTTATTTGGAACAGGGAGTAAGTCTGTCATATTCTTTAATTAAATAAACCCAGGTGAAATTCAAACATAAAACAAAACATCCGGCATAATTTTATTCTAACTAATTGAATTAGTTTCTCAAATATGACATGCATTAAAGAAAACGATGAGAGTGGCAGACTGGTATCTTTTGGTAAAGACCTAAGCAAACTTATTAGTTCTCAATGCAAAAGTTATAATGATGATTTTATAAACTATTTGTTTTTAGCTCGATAAATTGCAATTTTTGTAGTATAATTGATGATTTAGTATTCAAAAATCATACCATGCAAGGCTTTTTGCTGCCGAAGGGCAGCTATTAAGCAATTATCAAGGGATTTTTTATTCAACGGCTACATGGTGAAATTTTTCTCTCATTCTATTTGAAATTTATTCAATGAAAATAACGATTGGCATTACTGACTGTGGTGAAAAACACCAGATTTATGAAAAATGGATACTTTACCGGAACGATAACATAGAGATAATTAAACTCGGATACAGGCAGGGTAATCTGGAAGAAATCAGTAAATGCGATGGTATATTGCTAACAGGTGGAGAGGATGTTCACCCCAGATTTTATAACAAACCGGAGAATCTTCCGCTGTGCAATCCGGATTTTATAGATGAGCAACGGGATGAGTTTGAGTGGAAAGTATGTGAATATGTATTCGATAATAAAATTCCCCTTCTAGGAATTTGCAGAGGTTTACAGTTTGTCAATGTTTTCTTAGGAGGTACATTAATAGCCGATATTCCTAGCATCGGGAAAAACAATCATTCTAAATACTATGAAGGTAAAGACCGCTATCATCAGATAGCGGTTTTCCCTGAATCAGACCTCGCGAAGATTGTGGGAGTAAACGCCGGAATAATTAATTCGGCTCACCACCAGTCTGTAGACCTGCCAGCCAGTAATCTAGTTGTTAATGCCTTATCGGAAGACGGTATTGTTGAAGGTGTGGAATGGGAAAAACCGAATGACCATTCAATGACCCTGGTTCAGTGGCATCCGGAACGAATTGAGGATTTTGAAAACCCCTTCAACAGGCGTATAAGGGAGGTCTTTATTGAGGCGGCTAAAGAATTTAGTGAATGAGTGATTGAGTGAATTAGTGATTGGGCTCGTGGTCTGATAATTAATTCAAAGATGATTCATATTTCTAAGAATTACCATTGTAAACTTGTTCATGATTCGGTGGCCGCTTGTTTGCCGCAAACAGCTAAATCATCAAATTAAGTAAATAGTTAATCAAAATTAACCGAAGTGTATTGTTGCGGGATTGAAATTCTAGAACTTAAGTATTTTAATCACAGGGCGACCGCCGCTCATTCACTAAATCACTCATTCACTCAATAAATAAATGCTTTACGATATAGTTATTATAGGAGGGGGACATAATGGATTGGTGGCGGCCTGTTATCTGGCTAAGGCTGGCAAAAAAGTATTGATACTCGAAAAAAACGATTATATAGGCGGAGGTACTACTTCGCAAAAGGTTTTCCCTGATTACGAGGCTTATCTTTCACGATATTCTTATCTGGTGAGTCTTATTCCGGAAGAGATTTTTGATGAATTGAATGTTCATGTCAATTTGCTTCGCAGAAGTATAGCATCTTATACGCCTTACGTACAGAATGGACTGCATAAGGGATTAATCATCAGCAATGTGGACGAAGAGATTTCAAGAAAATCGGTTCTGGATTTAGGTTATGGTGAATTGGAGTGGGAAGGTTACCTGACCATTTTACAGAAACAACGGACATTTGCCGGATTAATCTGGGATTCTTTTCTGTTGCCAATCAAAAGCAAGGAGGATTGGAAGGCGTATTTTGAAGCACAAGGGCATGGTGAACTATGGAAAAGCATGGTGGAAGAACCAATTGGTAAATTGATAGAAAGGCATGTGCAATCGGATATTCTGCGTGGGGTATTAATGACGGATGCTAAAATAGGTTCGTATACACATGCCTATGATTTGAGTTTATTGCAGAACAAGACATTTATTTACCATATAATCGGGAATAAAACAGGTGAATGGCGGGTTCCGGACGGTGGTATGGGGAATGTGGTTACTCAATTGATTAATACTGCAGAGGACTTAGGCGTGGAAATCCTGGTGAATGCAGCCG
>CALRLS020000192.1:0-9256 GCA_943368815.1 Cyanobium sp. NIES-981 | reverse complement strand
CGCAGGACTTTAAATTAGGCTTGAATAGTTTTACAGCCCATTACAACCACCTCCTCCCAAAATAACCGATGAAAAATCGGCTATTTTAGGGTACTCCTCCTGTTTAAGGAGCGGCCACCGCGCGGGAGAAATTTTTCAAGACCAAAAATCAATAAATAGTATATGTCCTGGTACAAAATAACCAATGAAAACGAACTGGATTCTCCCTCTTTGCTGATATATAAGGAGCGAGCGAGAGAGAATATCAGAAAAATGATTGAAATTGCCGGAAGCGCCGAACGTCTTTTTACGCATGTCAAGACCAATAAAATGCCTGAGATTGTAAAGATGATGTTGGAAGAAGGCATTACGAAATTCAAATGTGCTACTATTGCTGAGGCTGAAATGACAGCTATGGCAGGGGCAAAATTTGTGCTGATAGCACATCAGTTAGTCGGCCCCAAAATTGAGCGCCTGATACAATTGTCAAAATTATATCCTGAAGTAACCTTTGCATCTCTAATTGATTCTCTGGATAACGCCAAATTGCACAATGAAGTTTTCGGAGCTAATGGGCTGGTATCTCATGTGTTTCTGGATGTCAACAACGGCATGGACAGGTCAGGGCATCCTTTGGATGATAATATCATGGTCTTGTATCGTTATCTTTCATCACAGGAACATATCAAATTGCATGGCTTGCATGTATATGACGGACATCTAAGAGCCAGCGACTTTGAAGAGCGTAAGCACGAAATAGATGAGGGTTTTATAGATGTAAAACATTTTTTAGAAGCTATTGAAGAAGAGGGCATACCTAAACCGATGGTTATTGCAGGTGGTACGCCTGCGTTTACTTCTCATGCCTTACGCTCAGAGACCTATTGTAGCCCGGGTACCTGTGTGTTGTGGGACTGGGGATATGGCGATAAACTAAGCGAGCAGCCTTTTGAATATGCGGCACTGGTATTGACCAGAGTTATATCAAAACCACAAAAAGGTATTGTAACAGTAGATATGGGGCATAAAGCCGTATCGGCTGAAAACCCGATTGATACGCGCATCCGTTTCCTGAACCTTACTGATTATGAGCTAATCGGGCAAAGTGAAGAACATGGAGTGTTGCGGGTAAAAGATTGGGATTCGATAAAAGTAGGCGATGCACTTTATGGTGTGCCTTATCATGTATGCCCGACCGTTAATTTATATGATGAGGCCTATGTGGTTGAAAATCAACAGGTTACTGATGTGTGGCAGGTGCTTGGTCGACGCAGGAAAATAAGCGTTTGAGCCAAATCATCCCATATATCGTAACTTTTTACGATTTT
This sequence comes from Cyanobium sp. NIES-981, assembly GCA_943368815.1. Classification (GTDB taxonomy): domain Bacteria; phylum Bacteroidota; class Bacteroidia; order Cytophagales; family Spirosomataceae; genus Emticicia. The sequence goes on along the minus strand of CALRLS020000192.1, from coordinate 7,949 downwards.
GTCGTCTTAATTAAGAGTTTTTTAATAGAAAGGGACTTAATAAACTGCCCGAATGTTTGGAAAACCTAAGTTTTTATTGAATATTTACAAAAAAACACTCACCCAAAATTCGCAAACAAATGAGCAAATTCGTAGAAGCAGTTGAAGATTACAAAGCACAAGTTGCAGACCTTGGTTTAGGCATTAGTGAAGAGTTATTAACTGCCGTAGCTAAAGGTTTAGGACCTTCAATTTACAATGCAGATGCTTCAAAAGTATCAGCGTCAGACCCTGAAGAGTTGGCACGCGTAAAAAACAATTTTCTTATCGGTAAATTAGGTTTAGCAGATAGCCCAGCATTAGATGAAGCGATTGATGAAGTAATGGAAAAAATGGGAAAATCTAACCGTAATAAATACCGTGCAGTAGTATATGCATTATTGGTAATCAAATTCGGAAAAGAAGATTTCTATGCATAAGCATAAACATTAAAAAGGCGGTGCTGAGAATCCTCAGCACCGCCTTTTTTATTTAAAGTCTCTTAGAATACCTTTTTGGCAACTGCCAGTGTGGTGTCAGACTTGCTCATAGTATAAAAATGCAGTGCAGGCACACCGAAATCAATCAGCTCCCGGCATTGTTGCACACACCAATCTATACCCAGTTGTTTGGCCTGTTTGTCTGTTTCACAGGCAATTATCTCTTTTCTGAAGGCCTTCGGCATATCAAGATAGAAAAGTCTCGGTAACACATCCAGTTGTTTTTTAGTAGCCAATACCTTCAAACCCGGAATAATCGGAATCGTAATGCCCTCTGCCCTGCAGCGATTCACAAAGTCAAAGTATTTCTGGTTATCAAAAAACATCTGGGTCACTACATAGTCGGCACCAGCGGCAACTTTGCGTTTCAGGTTTTCAATATCCTGGTCTAAATCAGCGGCTTCAAAGTGTTTTTCAGGGTAAGCCGCTACGCCTATACAAAAATCACTGGCATTCAGGTATTCTGTTTCTTCGTGCAGATAATGTCCATTATTCATGGCTTTGATTTGACTGACTAATTCATTGGCATAGAAATGACCGTCTTTTCTAGCTTTGAACGAATTATAAGGTTTGGCATAATCACCTCTCAGAGCCAATAGATTTTCGATACCCAGGTAATTAAGGTCTATCAGTAAATCTTCTGTTTCTTCTTTGGTAAATCCCCCACACAATATATGCGGTACAGGGTCTATTTTAAATTTGTGTAGTATTGAAGCGCAAATACCCACAGTACCGGGGCGTTTACGGATTTTTATCTCTTTGGTGCCACCATCAGGCAAGTTTTTCAGAATATATTCTTCCCGATGAAAAGTAACATCAATAAATGGCGGTTTCAGTTCCATCATCGGCTCAATCGATTTCAATAAATCATCAATATTACTTCCCTTCACCGGAGGTATGATTTCGATTGAGAAAACAGGCTTTCCTTGCGTATTGTTCAGGTGTTCTGTTACTTTTGCCATTGTCTTGCTTTGAAAATATATCTTTTTTGTCTGGCAAAAATAGATATATTATTTATTAATACAAATTATTATAGGTAAATTATCTTTTATGTTTCGCATAAATAGTTTTTATATCGCTTTGTTGTCTTGTTTTCAGATAATTGTGCAATTTTAATGAAAAGCTCATCGTTTTTTTGTTTTTGATTAGCTTAAAATAATTATCTTGCAATCATATTTTAAACATACTCTTATACATTATCTTTTTTAACATTCAAACGTTTAAACAAATGAAAAAACTATTGTTCCTGTTATTTATTGGCTTATTCGCCTTTACTTTTGAAGTGTCGGCACAAACAACAACAACTACTACTACAGTGGCTTCGCTTGATACAGTAGCAGCAAAAAGTTACGTAGGTAAATATAAAATGAAAGATTCACCTTTTGAAGAAATAATTGTTACATTAAGTGCTGGCAAACTGATGGGCGAAGCTGTAGGTCAGGGCTCAGCAGTATTGGCACCCACCAAGGATACCGATGTTTTTGAAGTGGTAGGCTATGACGGAAAATTGGAGTTTGTAAGAAATGACACTAAGGCAGTAACGAAGTTAAAACTGACTATGCAGGGCTCAACAATGGAAGGAGATAAACAACCCTGAGTAAACTTTTTTGTATAAAAAATCTGTTAAAGCCTGAGAGCCCTTTAATCGGCTCCCGGGCTTTTTAATTTAAACAGGTTCCTATACTCAAACATTTTTCTTACTTTTGTAGGAAAATTATACACCAAACACACGCAATGGATTTAGGACAGCAACCTTATTGTTCTTTCTGTGGCAGGAGGAAAAACGAAGTTGAACTCTTGATATCAGGGACAGAGGCAAATATTTGTAATTACTGTGTAGAACAAGGGCATCAGCTTGTACAACAGGAGTTGTATGGAGTGGTAAAGAAGGAAAAAAAGAAAAAGAATGATTTACCGAAATTTGATATAAAACCTCCGGCAGAACTTAAAGCCCATTTAGACCAATATATAATCGGGCAGGACGATGCCAAGAAAGTGCTGAGCGTAGCTGTTTATAACCACTACAAACGCCTGACCCAGATTAAGAAAGATGATGATGTAACGATTGAGAAATCGAACATTATCATGGTAGGAGAGACCGGAACCGGAAAAACATATCTTGCCCGAACGATTGCCAAAGTATTGCAGGTGCCATTTGCTATTGCTGATGCCACAGTACTGACAGAAGCCGGGTATGTGGGTGAAGACGTAGAGAGTATCCTGAGCCGTTTATTACAAGCAGCCGACTATAATATTGAGCTGGCTGAAAGAGGGATTGTCTTTATTGACGAAATAGATAAAATTGCCCGTAAAAGTGATAACCCATCTATAACACGTGATGTGAGTGGTGAGGGCGTACAACAGGGATTATTGAAATTGCTGGAGGGTTCTATGGTGAATGTGCCACCGCAAGGAGGTAGAAAGCATCCTGAACAAAAACTTGTGCAAATCAATACTGAAAATATATTGTTTATTTGCGGTGGAGCATTTGACGGAATAGACAGACATATCGGTAAACGTATTAATACCCGACCAATGGGATTTTCGAACGATGCCAAGCGTCTGGAATTGTGGGATAATACGAACTTGCTTCGGTTTGTGACACAACAGGATTTAAAATCGTATGGTCTGATTCCTGAATTAATCGGTCGGTTGCCTCTATTGACCTATCTGAATCCGCTTGACGGTGATGCCTTGAGACGTATCCTTACGGAACCTAAAAATGCTTTGGTAAAACAATATAAAAAGCTTTTTGCGATGGAAGGCGTAAGTCTGGAGTTCTCGCCTGAAGTATTGGATTTTATTGTAGAAAGAGCAATGGAATATAAACTAGGGGCCAGAGGCTTACGCTCTATTTGTGAGGCTATCATGACCGACATTATGTATGAGATGCCATCAAATAAGGATGTGAAAGAGTTTCTGCTAACACTTGACTACGCACAAAATAAATTTGAGCGCTCGGCGTTCTATCAATTAAAACTGGTAGCATAACCGCATAGGTGTAGATATAACAAACCCTATAAAGCTGCAAAAGTTTTATAGGGTTTTTTGTTGCCCTTTGTTACCGTTTTCACTCTTTTCATAACCTATTCCTCTATTTTCAGGAAACTACCAAAATGCTTAAATTCTTACAATTTGCCTGTATACTAATGCTGGCATCAGGCTGCAAACGTGAGTATGCCCATTTTCAGAAAACTGCCGCAGAAAATTTTCACAGACCTAAAAAACAGGCTGAAAAACCTTTGATAGTTCAGGCAGATATAGAGAACGAAGCGCTTGAAGAAATTGAGGTGCCAGCCATACCTGAGTATGAAAATATTGTTGCAGGAATGAGTACTGCGATACCTTCAGGAAATAATCAGCTAAAAGATAAAACAGATTTGTTTCCAAAAGGGTTATTTAAGAAGAAGAAGAAGAAAGCGGCTGATAACAAGAGAGGAGGGCTGTTTCAGAAACAGGAGAAAAGAGGGCTTTTTGAGAAGAATAAAAGGAGGAAAGGTTTCGGGCATGGCTTCAATGAACGCCTGAAGATAGGACTGGTATTGTTAGGAATTGCTATAATTTTTGCGTTGCTTCACATTAATATACTGGCAATTATATTTGGATTATTAGCGGCATTTTTCATCATAAGAGGATTGCGGAAATTGTTTTAGTTATTGAACCTGTTAAGAAGTAGAGTAGAATTAATGTGCGAAGTTTTTAGTCATAATTAATCAATTATTCACTAATTCAAGATTCGCAATTCATCATTTACAAACGAAGAACATGAATATTATTCTGATACATGGCTTTGGCGAAGACCATTTCGTATGGGAAAATTTTATCTCATTACTTCCCGGAAAACACACTTATTACACCCCCGATTATGCCACTTTTACCGATAGCGAAAGCATTGAAGACTATGTAAAATGGCTCAGGGAATTTCTGAAAGAAAGAGATATTGAAAGATGTGTATTAATCGGCCATTCAATGGGCGGCTATATAGCGCTGACTTTTGCCGAAAAATACCATGAAATGGTACAAGGGTTGGGACTTTTTCATTCATCGGCATATCCTGATGATGAAGAGAAGAAAGCCGGACGCTTGAAGACCATTGATTTTATTGAGAAACATGGCTCAGAAGAATTTATCAAGGGTTTCTATCCGAAAATGTATACAGAAGATTTCAGGAAGAAGAATAAAGATTTGATTGAAAGCCATATTAAGCGTTATGGTACATTCTCGAAAAAATCTTTAATAAATGCCCAGATGGCCATGCGCAACCGTAAGGATACCACAAGCGTATTGAAACAAGCTAATTATCCAGTGATGATTATTGCAGGGGAAGAAGATAAATTCGTTCCGGTAGAAGCAGCCAAAGAGCAGATAAAATTATTAAAAAAGGGATACAGTGATGTATTAGGCGGAGTAGCTCATGCAGGTATGTTTGAACGCCCAGCGGAATGCGCTAAGATTGTGGAGACATTTATTGCGGCTTGTTAGCATGTGCCGGGTTGATGGGAATTGATTTTATAGTTTTTGTTTTGTAGATGGGGGCAAATAAAAGAGTGCCGTAATACTACAGATTACGGCACTCTTTTATTTGTTAAAGGTATTACCTCACCACCTTAAATACCCCCTGCATCACCGTATAATGACCCGGATAGGTACATACAAAGGTATAATTGCCCGGTGCAGTTGGCGCAACAAAATAAATAGACTCCGATGCTTCCGGTTGCATTAAGGCAGTATGAGCTATTACCTCCGGTAAGTCCGGCACATAGGCTCTGCTTTCAGCATCCAGCCCCATTTTAAAAGCTGCTTCTCCAACTTTGCCAACTGTACCCGGTTTTACTACCACAAAATTGTGCAGCATATCATCGTTATTATTAAAAATAATCTGGATTTTGCTACCAGCTTTTACCTGAATCGTAGCTATATCAAATTTCAGTCCCGGCTTGGTACCGATTGAGATAGTTTGGTCGGCTTTCCCGCCCCAGCTTTCCGGCATTTCGGTTATGCGCTTGGCACTGGCTTTCATTTCAGTTTTAGGGGCATTGCTCATAGCATGACCTGCGTGCACTTCGGCTACTTTTTTCTCAACAACAGCATATTTCGTCACGTCCATCACAGGGGCAGCATCGTTGATATTATTAAGGGTATAATATCCGAAATTATGTAACAATGGTCTGTCTTCTGCATTTCTGATACCCTCTAGTCTTAACTCATGGATATAACCCAATCGTAAAGAATCAATCGCCAAACGAACACTCATGCCATCTTCCGCTACCTGAATCGCCTTGATTTTTAATGCCTTGGCATTGATAATCGGGCTACCATAATTATGGTGATATTTATAAGTAAAGCTGTTTATTTTATATGATTCAATATCTTTCGCCAGGTCTTTATTAACCGGTGAGGTAAACTCAACCAGAAAACCATCCGGCATTGATTTAATGGTTTTCATTTCAAATGGTGTTCTGCCTGTCCATTCCAGTCTTTGTAAACCAAATTCATCTTTTCCTGTTGATGACCAGCCCCGGCTTGTCATACCTACAAACATTGAATTATCCAGTCCCCATTTCATACGTAAAATACCCGACTGGAAGCCCTCACGAAAAGGGAAACAAGCTCCCTGGCTTTTACCTTTTACTTTCTCCAGAAACACACGCATAATTTTGCTATGTCCCTGATCGCCTACGAAAAGTTGTCCCTCAAAAGGCCCGAATTTGCCAGCGGATAAATCTTCGGCTATATCAGAAGTTGAAATACCCATTAAAGTATGAGGAAACCATATAGCCGGAACTTTAAGATTGGGCACTTTTGGTGCTATATCATACATGGGTTCACCTGTATCTAAGACATCAGATGCTTTTAGTTTTAATGGGGAACCTGCTTCCGAAGTCCAGATTAAGCCTTCGGGATTTCCCGCAAAATCGCCTTCTTCCAACTGAGTCATGCGACCCGAACCTACCCAGTCACCCTGATTTTCGGTATAATAAATGTCTCCGTTTTTCAAGACGGCAAAACCTGCCGGAGAGCGTAAACCTGTTGCCCAGGGAGTCATTTTTCCGTCCGGGGTCAGGCGCAACATCCAGCCACGCCATTTTGATAAACTTGCCCCATGACCAATCCAACCCAGATTCAGGGTAATTAACATATCATTGTTAGGCAGCAATACGGGACCATAAGAATACTCATGGTAATTGCCCGAAAGCGGAAATTTATAGAAAGCATCGTATTCGTCAGCTACTCCGTTGCCATCATTATCTTTCAATACCGTTAGTTCACCTCTTTGGGTAGCCCACAGGTTCCCGTTGATATAATTTAAGCCCAATGGTTCATGCAAACCCGTTGCAAACTTTTTGTAGGTGGGGGTAGTGCCGTTTTTCATGTAAGGATTTGAAATTATCCATACATCGCCCCGACGGGTACAAACACCCAGACGACCATCCGGTAAGGTGGCTAGTCCACCCACTTCCAGTTGAATTCCTTCCGGAACAGGAAGCGTAACGATGCGATAAAAATCTTCTTCAACTAAAGGGCGGGTTTGTGCAAATGCTCCTGAAACTGAGACCAGGAATAAAATGAATATTTTTTTCATTTTTGAGGTTTGATTGAATATGTTTGGGTTGTAAAACAACCTGTAATCTTATTGAGAATAACGGTTTACCACAAAGTAGTATAGCTCACACTACCAATCAGTGGCAGAATAATTTCCTGCCCTGCTTTGGCTGCACTTCTGACAATCGGTTTCAATTTAGGGTCTATCTGAATATAACTATCGTTTCCGGCACTTTCCAGTAGGTAGAAGCCCTTATTTATCATGGTGATATTTGTGGCTTCGCCCAGTTTTACAAATAAATTATTCCCTCCATTGGCTGTAATGGTAGTGGTAATACCACCATCTGCTGAGGGTACTAATTTCTCTACCAGTTCAGCGCCTTTGTATTGATATTTGAAACCCGGCAAGCCTTCTGCATCAAGAGAATAACCTTTATAGATTAAGTCTTTATAATCATCGAGTGTATCGGGCATATTCGCGTTGGCATCTGTCAGCATCGCAACTGTAGGCTTTCCCGAGAAAGTGGTTTTTACACCTCTGGGTTTAAGCAATTGCGGCTCTCCACGCTCATGAAACATTTCTGTTACATCTGCAAAGTTGCCACGCCAGGCATAAAGGGGTGCTCCCTGATCTAAATCAAAAGTATAATGTGTGCCGGCAGTTGTACCAACGGAAATAGCATGGGTACGTTTCTTCCCATTAAACATCACAAATGAGCGAACGATTTCAACCTGATTTTTTGGTGTAATATCTATTTCGCCCACTGCCTGTGGCGACGGGAGTGAGGTTTCGGCATGAAGCGGATAAGGTCTGATTTCCGGCCCTGCTGCAAATAATCCCAACTCTGCTTTCCACCATATTTTATTGTATCTGATTTCAATCGGGTG
>CALRLS020000191.1:0-9282 GCA_943368815.1 Cyanobium sp. NIES-981 | reverse complement strand
AAAGCAAAATTCAGCAAACTGGGCTATAATGTGGGGATACGTTATAATCTGAGTCCTGACTTTTTTCTTAAAACCAGCCACGAGAGGGCTTTACGCTTGCCTAATAATCAAGAATTGTTTGGCGATGGTGCCTTAATTACGCCTGCCATTAGCCTTCGACCTGAAATAGCCTATAATTATAACCTGGGTCTGGTATATGATAAATTCAGATTTCCCTCTGGCAACCGGTTTCAGATAGAGTGGAATGCATTCCTGATGAATGTATCTGACTTAATCCAATTAGGAGGCAATGGACTTTCGACTGGTTATGTAAATTATGCCAAAGCAAGGATTATCGGGACTGATATTGAGATAAAAAGTGATTTCACCAAAAACCTTTTCGGAAGTATCAATGCCACCTGGCAAAGAGTAGAAGATGTCAACCGATATATACCTGGTACGCAGAATGTGCCTAACCCTACGTATGGTTTATTGATACCCAATATTCCGACCATTTTTGGCAACTGGAATCTTGAATTTCACAGGACAAAGCTATTGGGACAGAATAGCAGAACACGCTTCATTTATGAGGGAACCTATACGCATCAATTTAATTTTGGTTTTGCTATCAGTATCTATGATAACCTTAGAATACCTTCTTATCTCATGCATAATCTAATTTGGGAACAAGCCTTTCATAAAGACCGCTGGACTCTGACAGCAGAAGTAAGAAACCTGACCAATGCCGTGGTAATCAACAACTGGAATCAGCCTTTACCCGGCAGAAGTTTCCGTATTAAACTAAGATGCTTGCTCATGGGTAAAGAACAACTTCATAAGCATACAGACTAGAGGCTATCAATGTATTTTCTCAATAAAAATACTGGAGAAATTTAAATAAACCCCATAATGAAAAAAACAATAATTTCAGGACTATTAGCTTTCGCTTTTATGGCTTGTGAAAAACCTGTCACAACAGATCCAATTTTAGAAAACCTTGACCGCTTTGTGATTGTCAACAACATTACCACAGCGGCTACGCCCACTGCTTACGTTGGCACTTTTAAGGATTTAACTATAGGCAATTATACCAATGCCAAAGCGCAACAGTTTACTTCTTATCCTTTTCTATGCACTTTTGGTGATGATGTATTTGTCACTCAGAATCGTAGCGGTGACCAGGTGGTGAAATACACCCGTCAAACTGATGGCACATTAAAAGAGACTGGCAGGCTTACTATGCCATCAGCTTCACAGCCCATGCACGTAGTAGTCGAAAATAAAGACAGAGCTTACTGTTCATTGTATAATGCAGGGAAGATTGAAGTATTTAACCCAACTACACTGGCAAAAATTGAAACGATTGATCTTACTTCATATGCCAAGGGCGATGGTAGCCCAGATCCGGGAGTCATGACCATTCGTGAAGGTAAATTATATGTAACCTGCAGCCAGACTACCGATACCTATACCAGCGATAAACCCGCAGAATTGCTAATAATTGATACCAAAAATGGCAATAAGATCACTTCAATTACCGATAGCCGAACTACTTTTTGTGGGAATTTAGATACGCCCAAGTCTATACTTTTTGATGAAAAAGGTGACTTATATGTGTATTGCTTAGGTTCGTGGGGATTTTATCCAGGGCAAAAAGCTGGTTGGTTGAGAATTAAAAACGGAGAATCCGTTTTTGATAAAAATTATTTCTTTAATACTACCGACTATCACATTGAAGGGATTCAAGGTAATAAAATCGATTATCTTCAGCACCCGATGTATTTTGGCAATGGCATTATATATAGTGCCGGAAACATCCCTGCGCTTGCCAGTAATCCCCCTGACTACGTTAAAGACCGGACTTTCGGAGCTTTTAAAGTGGATATCTATAACCAGACAATTACCAAACTGAATATTCCGAACTCTAATGGTTATGCCGCTTCTGTGCTATGCCTGCCAAAAGACAATAAAGTGCTGTTTGGGATGAGTGCCACACAGGCAGTTGGCCTTTTTGAATATAATACAGCTACCAATACTGCTGGTACTACGCCTCTTATTACCACTCAGGGTGACCCTGGTGTTATAGATTTTTTTGAATAGAAGAAATTTGGCTCATTAGAAACTTTGATAAAATAGTAGGGAATAGACCAAAGTATTGATTTACCTCGTATGAAGAAGCTTTTGTTTTTAATCTTATACTTTCCTTTCAGTAGTGTTGCACAAGACTCACTCTCAATAGGTAATTTCAATCCACCTGAAAATGCGGCTGTTGTGAGAGCAATGGAAACCAAAGAGCGGATTCAGATTGATGGGAAATTAGATGAGGTAGCATGGGGCAGCGCGCCTGTGACTGATCAATTCTTCATGATGGAACCCAGACAGGCGGGGCAAATCAAGCATAAGACCTGGGTAAAAGTATTGTTTGATGATAAAAACCTATATTTTGGGGTGTTTTGCGCAGACAGTTTAGGTAAGAAGGGGGTTAGAATACAGGATTTACGAAGAGATTTTGTTTATGGCGAAAATGATGAATTTTATGTTCAGTTAGATCCGCAAAATCTAAAACGCTTTTGTGTGAGTTTTCAGACAACGCCCTATGGCAACCAAAGAGAATTGCAGGCTTTTGATGATACGTTTCGGGATAATGACTGGGATGCGCTCTGGAAAGTGCGTACACACATTACCGATAAGGGTTATTTTGCAGAATTTGCGATTCCATTCAAATCACTTCGATATGAGAAAGCTAAAACTGATAGTATTTCATGGGGTATTACTTTTGCCCGTCTGGCACGCAGAGATTATGAGTTATCAGTATTCCCGGCTATTCCTCAGACTTTTTCTCCTTATCGGATGACCTACGCTGCTCAATTGACAGGCTTAAAATTGCCAAAACCCTCAGTGAATTTACGTGTGAATCCTTATGTGCTGTATCAGAATGACAAAATAACTGCCGCAGATGGAAGTAGCCGGATAAAATCAACTCCTAAATTAGGCGGTGAAATCAAATGGGCGGTTAATCCACATTCCGTATTGGATGTTACTTTTAATACTGACTTTGCACAGGCGGACGTCGACAGAGCCGTGAATAACCTTACCCGATTCAATGTTTTTTTTCCTGAAAGAAGACAGTTTTTTCTGGAAAATTCAGGTATATATGCCGGAGCCAATGTAGAGGGAGTTAATCCTTTCTTTAGCAGAACTATCGGGTTGGCCAATGCGCAGTTTAATGCTACTCCGGTACCGATTGATGCCGGAGTACGTTATACAGACCGAACCCAGAAACGGACCGTTGCAGGCCTGTATGTGCATCAAAGGGGGAACGAAGCGCAATCAGGTGCTAACTTTGGTGTGTTGAGGTACCTGCAAAATTACGGTAAGCAGAATAACATCGGCGTAATGCTTACCCATCGGTTAGATGAAGCCAGTATAGAGAAAGGATTGAGCGAAAGAAATAATACAACTCTGAGTCTGGATGGGCTAATCCGGCCTAATGATAGCTGGACAATCACTTATTTATTATCGACTTCAAGAAATAATACGAATGAAAATATTGGTGTAGCCGGGAATGTGTCTGTAGGATTTACCCCGCAATATGCCTATATGGGTTGGGTGACTAAATTCGTAGATCAGAAGTATGTGCCTGGGATGGGTTTTGTTTTTGCCAATAATACGATTCATCATAATCCGGGAGGCTATTACATCTGGCGACCTAAAGGTAAACTCGGGAAACTAATCCGGCGGTGGGATCCGGGCTTTTTTGTCAATTATTATCAGAATACCAATGATTTCAGTACTCAGGAGTCAAACCTTTATATTTTCCCAATTTATATCATAACGGCTACTAACGGACAAATTGAATATGCCGTTTACCCAACCTGGCAAACCTATAATTTCTCATTTAGTATTTTAGGGAAAGAAATACCTATCGGCAATTATAAGATTGTAAGACAAATGTTCCGATATGAAACTGATGCTTCAAAAAAGATTTCGCTTGAATCAAAGTTTGAGTTTGGAGGGTATTTTAATGGGAAACTCAACACCCTTACATTAGCCGGGCGTTTTGCCCCAATTCCACACATTGCACTGACTGCGAATTATGAGCATAGCCATTTCAGGCATTTCGGAACCAAAAAAGAAGACTTCAGTACGGACTTATATTCATTAGGATTACGCATTGCTCCTAATCCACGTATTCAGTTGTCTTCTTTTTATCAATACAATACCTTTGACAAACGGGGGCAGTGGAATATCAGAGGCTCATGGGAGTTTGCGCCTTTGAGTTTTCTGTATTTGGTTTTCAACCAGTCTAATTATCATGAAACACCGAATGCTTCTCAGGCTTTTATCAGTAAGATTAGTTATATGAAGCAGTTTTGAATTGCTAGTTCTAACCCAAAGGTATCTGCTTATCCTTAACTATAAGGCCATTATCCGAGATTTAATAGAATTATATTATCTGCTTAAACGTGAAACATTGAAAATTATCTAATGTATTTTAAGAGATAGTTCTTTCAAAAGCATTTTATTGCTCGGAGTTTTTAATAGGCTTCAATAGTTTTATATATTTATTAAAAATTTATAGCATTATTTCTGATTCACTCTATCTACCTGAAGAGTTCTGAAGGAAATAGAATTTTTTACTATATAAACGAATGGATAAATTCAGAAAAAATTTGATAACCGTTATTATTGCTTCAATAGTGATAGTGAGTCTGTTTAAACATAAATAGACTATTCCCAAATAAGTGAGAACTTCGATTTGCGAAAAACAAATTAACACTCAATGGGACGGGGTCGCCCGGCGATGCTGAACAAGAGTACGATAGAAATTGGGTTTTACCAAATTTGACAATAGACTAAAGAGGATTTGAAACCACAGTTCCATTAACAGAGATAGTAGAAGGCATTTTTCATTGTTTAAAGACATGGTGTCAATGGCGCGAATTACCAACAAAAGAATTTTTAACAGATAAGCTATTGAGTTGGCAGGCGGGATATTATTATCGCTGGGCGACCCCGTTTAATAATTGGGCAAAAGGAGGTTGTTGGCAAAAAGTTTGGATTAATTTATTAAAGTCAAATCTGAAATATCTGGATTTATCAAGTGTTGAATTGTGCGGCGTTCCGCTTGATGGTTCTCATACACCTGCCAAAAACGGTGGAGATGCAGTTGGATATCACTGACCTAAAACTCGTAAGACAACTAATGTCTTGTTTATATGTGATAGTCAAGGAGTTATGCTTGCGATGTTTACTCCCCTAAAGGGTGAGCATCATGATTTATTTCAGATTCAAGTTTTATTTGATGAAATATGTGTGATGCTTAAAAAAGCAAATATTTTTCTAGATGGACATTTTCTCAATGCTGATCCAGGTATGGATTCTGAAGGTTTTCGTCAGGCTTGTGAAAAAGAAAATAGTATACCTAATATAAAATTGAATCCAAGAAACGAATTTCAGACAGGAAGTCAACCTTATGAAAAAGGTAAGAATCTTTTTGACGAGGAATTATACAAGGATAGGTCAGTAATTGAACACGCCAATGCTTGGATTGATGGATTTAAGGCACTATTAGTTAGGTTTGAATTCTCAGTTATTTTCCTAAGTAAAATCATAAAAAAATAAAAGTTTAAACAGCCTCACTGTATATATTTGCATGAACGAAATCCCCATAGGAAATATTTATAGGGACTTCTTTTTCAACGAATTCGTGACCAAAAAGATTTTGACAAAGTAGATGCCTGCAATAACCAAAAGTGACATAGAGAAAATCAAGAGTTTTCCTAATTATTAGCAGTGTGCTCATCTTCTTTTTTGACGAATCTGCTTATACTGTAGACCAATACTATACTGACCAGGTTAATGCCTGTGATTAGATAGCCCAATGTATCGAAATGCAAAAGTGGGCTGGAATTTGTGGATTGTTTTACAACTAACCCCGCTATAACGGCGCCTAAACCACCGGCTATCTGTTTTAATGCTTCTGTAACACTCATATATGCCCCTCTGTCGATTGGTTCTGGAATCATCGAGTTTAAGGATTGTGCAGGTATTGTTCGACCCATTATTCCCACCATTACCAATATATATATATGATGGTCACTTCCCAAATGGGAACAACTGAAAGATGTGTATAGATAAGTATCATCAACGTTGCGACAAGGGAGCCGCCAGCGTAGATTTTAAACTTGTCAATCTTATCACTCAATTTTCCTATGAAAGGCATTACGATGAGGGAACAAACCCCGATAAGCATAAAAATGATTGGTAAATGCTGTTGTGTTATGCCCACATTGTGTATCAAAAATGAACTTGTAAATGGCATTAACATAAAGCCTCCAATTGATAAAAATGCTATGGCCAAAAAACCTGTCTGATATTTTTTGTTAGATATGGTATGCCACAAATGCATCAATGGATTTTTGTCGGATTTTATTTTTAAATGGTCGTTAATTGGTTTGAGTTTTACAACTATTGCCAAGTAAACCATAATGGACAATACCACTATCATTAAAAAGGTAGAATGCCAACCAAAATTATTTGCCAAGATAATTCCAAATGGAATTCCCAAAATTTGACTTGCTGCAAATGCCATTTGAATAAAGCTCATTACCCTGCCTCGCTGTTGGGGTTCAAACATATCGGCAACTATTGCTAAAGAAATGGAGCCTATTACACCGCCAAATAGTCCTGTTACAATTCGTGCCACTAAAAGAATCCAAAAAGAATTAGCAATGCCGCATAAAAATGTACCGATGATGAAACCTGAATAAAAAAAGATGAGGATTCTTTTAGGGTCAAATTTATCGGCAAATCCAGCGGTTAAAATTCCTGATGCTGCCCCACTGAAGGCATATGAAGAAACTATCAGACTGAACTGAGATGGACCTACATTTAATGCTTTCATCAGTATGTCTCCTAACGGTGCTATAATCATGAAGTCAAGCACTATCGAAAATTGCAAGAGTGCCAACACTACTATCAGAAATATTTGGTAAGCTGTGAACTTTGCATTTGTTTGTTGTACGATGTTCATATTTATAGCTCTGCATATTTAGGTAACTTCCAACCACCATCTCTATCTTCAGGTGAGATTTTAGCGATTAGTTTCGGAATCTGTAGAAAGAGGGCAAATCTTGTGACAGCATAAAAAAGATTTATTCCCCATTGTGTTTTGGGCATTCCTAAACGTAAAAGAAAAGGTCTTATATTTTGAATTTCGTTTACAAATGGTCGCAAAGTTTTTTCGTAGTTTTCAAATGCCAATGACAGATTTTCAGGATTTTTGATGATTTCACCTGCCAATACATATGCCCCCACAAGACTTCCGGAAACTCCCATTCCACTATATGGCGATGCGCAATGTGCCGCATCTCCAATAAGCACCACACGACCTTTATACCAGGTATCACTCTTTACCTGCACTACCTCTTGTGAGAAAAAATATTCGGCAGGTTTCATCCCTTCTATAAATCGAGTCGTCTGCCAATCAGCATCTTGGAATTTCTCAATCCAAAATTGTTTTTGTTGTTCAACTGACATTCTGTGAATGGCAGATGCCTTATCGGAATTTTCTCGAAGAACAAAATAAACTTGTGTTTCTGTAGGGCTATGACTTCTTCGCATAATCGTTCTGCCACCAGGGGCATTATAAGTATCACGGATGTTGGTATCAGTTTCAGTCCGCGGAATGAACCAATAAGACATATGTATTCCTAATTTAAGATACGGTTCTGCCGAATTAGGAGGCATTATGGCTTTTCGGGTATAAGAACCTTGACCATCTGCCCCAACCAGAATGTCAAACGTGTCAGAAATGCCATCTGAAAAGGTAACAAGAACTTGCTTTTCATCTTGCTCAAAGTACTCGACAGTTTTCCCAAAAATATACTTCACATTATCCTGGGTTGCATCATAGAGGATTCTCACCATATTGCCACGCATTATTTCAAACTCAGAGGTTAGTGATTGTGCACCCTTACCAGAAGTATTGGCCATAATGGTAGCACGTGCCTTGCCCTGAGCATTTACAAATGAAACACCTGCTTCATCAACAAGATGATTTTTAACTTTATCCAGAAGCCCCATACGTTTAATTGCCTCAATACCTTGCCCACGCAAATCAACTTGTGCTCCAGTAGCTCTGAGAGCAGGAAACCTTTCAATTATGGTTACTTGATGACCGTTTTTTGCAAGCCAAAATGCCAATGCCGGGCCTGCAATGCCACCACCACATATCAGGATATTCAAGGAAGTATCTCTCTGGTTTATTTTTATGTTATTTTCCATTTATCTTTTTTTGAGTTTTAATTGTGAATATTTATGGAACAAAGGTGCCAGAGCAAAATGAAATAAAATAGCTACATTTGTTCAAATAATAGTCCTAATCCTTCAATTGAAAATGAGTTTCAAAAAAATAAGACTTTTAATATTACTCAACTATCATAGTTTTTGGCTGTTTTTTTAATACTTATAACATACCACTTGATTTATAATAGTTAACTGTAGCAACCAAATAATTGTACACAGCTTTGATATAGTTTTGTTCTGCAGTGCGCAATGAAGCCTCAACATCTAGAATGCTATTATAAGTTACTGTTCCAAGTTGATAGGCAGAGGACTGAGTACCAAATACTTTTTTTGAAAGCTCTAAGTTATTTTCTGACGACTGTACCGCCAGCAAACTGTTTTCCAATTCCGTTCTGTTTTTCTCCGTTTCATAATTTATGTCAGATTGCTTTTGCTGCAACTGTAATTGGTTTTGTTCAATTTTTAAACGGCTTTCCTTTATTGTATTGTGATTTTTAAGATTACCCGTAATCGGGAGGGCAATTTTTAAGCCTATGTTATTGTATGGAGACCAAAATACACTTTGACTATAATCAAAATGATCGGCTTGAAACTGAGTAGTGTAGTTGGCATATAACAAAGCTGTTGGAATAAAATATTGCTTACTCTTACGCAACTGTAAGCTGTATATTTCAGCCTGAATGCGAAGCTGTTTAATTTCAGTTCTGTTGGTTTCAGAGTCTTTTGGCTCCAGATATAAATATTTGTGTCCAAGAGATTCAATCGAATCTGTTAATATAACTTGCTGTTCATTACTGATATTGATATGGTACTTTAACTGAGTTATTGTGAGTTCGTAATTTTGTTTTGCCTCCATCGATGAGAGTTTTGCATTTTCGTAATCCAGTCTGGCTTTTAATAGATCACTTTCAATTAATACCCCAAGTCCATATTTTTCTTCAGCAATTTTCAGATACTTTAAGTACCGTGCTGTCACCGATACTGTTAGTTTCA
>CALRLS020000190.1:0-9286 GCA_943368815.1 Cyanobium sp. NIES-981 | reverse complement strand
GGTTTCGGAGAAAGAAATCGTTTCGGTATGTACACAGACCCAACCCGATATTCTGATTCTGGATCTGAATCTGGGTGGAAAGAATAGTCTGGATAGCCTTATTGAACTGAAGAGCAGATTCAATAAGATGAAAATCCTGATTTTTTCCTCTTATCAGACAGCAATATTGGTAAAAAAAGCTGTTGAAATGGGTGTTGACGGGTATTTACTGAAAGATGCTACACTTATTGACTGGTCAGATGCCCTCAATGCCATTGCCGAGGGAAGTATCTACCTGAGCAAATCTATCAGACGTAACCATAAGGAGGCGGCTTTTGAAACGGATAATTTTTCACAGTTAGCGCAATTATCAGAGCAGGAAAAACGGGTGATGCAGTTGATTGTTAACGGCCTGATAGAAAAGCAGATTGCCGATACCTTGCATATCAGTAAACATACGGTGCATTCGCATAAAAAGAATATCCTCAAAAAATTGAATCTACATACTAATGCCGACCTCGTACGTTTTGTTTACGAAAACAATTTGGTTTGAATTGGTATCTGAACCGTGTGCAACATGCCTTTTTTCTGTCGGATAACGGTAAACCTGCCGTTTAATGACTGGGTTCTGGCCTTGATATTCTGAATCCCGATTCCACCCGAATGCTGGCTTGCATCATAACCTTTCCCGTCATCAGTTACTTTCAGCACAATCTGGTTTTTATGTTCATGCAGCGAAATCTGGGCATGGGTAGCTTGTGCATGTTTAAGCGTATTATTCAATAGCTCCAGTGTTATCTGATATAATGTCTGGGTAATTAAAGTCGGCAGAATATTCTCATCGCTCAGGTCATGCGAGAACTCAATTTTTACATTTGTCTGGCTGTTTTTAGTTGCTTGTACCAGTTCTTCAATGGCATAAGTAAGCCCGTATTTCTCTAAAATAACCGGAGAGAGCGCCTGCGAAAACTGCCTCACATCCTGCCCGACCTGTCCCAGTTTATCTACTAAATCGTTCATTTCAGGCGTGGGGCTCTTCTGGGTAATGATTGAGAGCCTAAGGCGGATATTGGCCAATATCAGGCTGATACCGTCATGCAGTTCCTGCGAAAGCCGCTGGCGTTCTATCATTTGCCCTTCCAATAGCTGAATCGCATTCTTTTGTCTTTGGTCGGCCAGTTCAGAGGTAATCCGGATATTGTCTTTATGTACATTCCGGTAGCGATTTGCCAGAAGTACTGACATGATGATAAGCTCTAGCGGATTAGCGATAAATAAGAGATTATGCGTAATAAAATTGTCAGGTACTATACCCAGAAAAATAAATATACCAATAGTACCCCCAACAAATATCATTGAATACGCAAAGATAAACCATAGGTTTTCTGCCTTTCGTGTACGGATGTAGAAATATATACCAATGCCGATAATCCACCACAAAACGGTGAGCGCCAAAAAAGTAAGCGATTGTAAGGCAATTCTCAGATCACTGCCTTCGTAGTATACTGCATTATACCAATGGTTTTTAAATAGCCCTAGCGAAGGACTTTGTGACAAAAACACTATCGGATAGATACAAAGGAGTACTATAAATATTTTAGTAGTAATGTCAAGAAACCGGACTTTGCGTAAGTCGGGATAAAACTGACGGGTAAAAAGGAGCGAAAAAAGATAAAACAAATCCAGTGTCACCGGTCGGGCTGTACTTGTCCACCAGGTTGCTTCCGGCCAGATAAACTGAAAGCCGATGCCCGGCTGAGCCACCATAAAAAACCAGATGGATGTAGTATAAAGCCAGTAAAAAAGAATTATTTTCTGGCGCGAAAAGATAAAAAGAAGAAAACTCAGTATCACAATCAAACCCGTGATGCCCAGCATTGTACCTATAAATATAAAGAGTTTAATGGAATAATCCTGAAAATATGCTTCTGAATACAGGTCTAGCGGTATTTGTATCTGCTCACCGTGTTTGTCGACCCACAAATAGTATTCTGCATTTTGTCCGGGCTCTAATTTAATCGGAAAAACAAAGTGTGGATGATTGAAAGACCTTTGTACAAAAGGATAATGGTCTCCGGTTAGTGTAAACTGCCACTTTCCTGATTTGTCTCTATCATAAAACTTTAGTCGGTTCAGGTGAGGGTTAGGTATTTCTAGCATCAACGAAACCGGAATAGTATCCTTGTTTTTCAGGGTGAACCGAATCCAGTAATAGGCATTAGTAAATCCATAGTTAATAGATTCTTTGGTATGGCGTGTATATTTTTGTTTAATGGCCTGCTCAAAGTTAAGCAACTTGCTTGTGTCTTCGAAAACGGCTACATGTCTGCTTAGGTTTATATGATTGAAATTTCTATCAACTGCCGTTTCCTGTGCGTTTACAGCACATGAAATCCACAAAAATCCGTAAATGCAAAAGTATTTTATCAATAGCTTCATGCGTAAAGGTATAATAGGAGACTGGCGGGCGTAAATTACCGAATATAGGCTTCTCAAATATACATAAAAATCCCCTCATGAGGGGATTGTCTCTACTTTTTTATCCCAATACTTTTGTAAAAACATCCCTCATTTATGAAATACAAAATTATTTTCTTGTTCATGCTCAGTTCTTATGCCTATTGCCAGAAGGGCGATGATTTTTTTGACTCTTATATCGGCACTAATGCAAAAGGTTATCTGCAGCCTCTGGCCGACCTGACCATCGGAGGGCTCAATACGGGTATCCAACCCACAGTAAAAATCGGAAACAGGTTAAATATCCGCTTTAACCTCACAACAGTACACATGTTTCCTGAAAAATCACAGAAAACATTTATGGGCGAAACCCCCGATACCTTTACGCCTAAAACCACAGTTGCAGTACCTACTATTATCGGCAATGCTCAGAATGTAAAGGTGGCAGGTGTAAACGGCACCTCCTATATTTTTTCAGGTGGATATGGCATCACACGGCTCAGTTGGGCAAGCCCACAGTTGAGTATTGGAGGTATTTACGGGTCTGAAATTACATTACGATTCATGACATTCGGCAAAGCCGATACTGATTTCGGTAAATTCAGCCAGATAGGGGTAGGGTTAAGGCATTCAATCAGTCAGTATTTCCTGAAAGAAAACAGCCCGTTTGACATCAACGTCGGCTACCAGTTCAATAAGGCTGACATCGGTAAATACATCAAACTCCAAAGTAATTATCTCTACCTGCAGGCAGGTGTAAGCAACAAGAACATAGGCGCATTCGTCTATGGTGGCTATCAGATGGGTACTTTTGATGTGTCTTATACAAGTAGCGAAGACAAGAAGCAACAGACGGTAAATCTCAAAAACCAGTTTCCGGTTTTAGTGGGTTTAGGTACCCATATTCAATTGGGCTTTTTCTCACTTACGCTTGGGGTAGGGGGTATCAAACCAATCATAGCATTCGGTAATATCGGATTCAGATTTCAATCAAAAGAAAAACAGAAAAAACCATGAAAAAACTTGTAATAATAGCCATTATTATCTCTATGGCAATGTTTTCGTGTGACGACATACTTTATATCTATGTAGAAAGAAACGTGAGCAGTACGAAGGCTTTAACTTTTAATGTCAATACTACCGGGAATATTAACCAGACTTCAACCTTAGCAATAAGTGAGCTGGTTAATACATTGGTAGGTGATATTAAACCGGGTTTGCAGAAATATGATTATACAATTAAAGAATTAAGTATTCAATCCGCAAGTTTAGAAATTCTAGAAAATGCTGCGAATACTGCGAACACAGTAAATATTTCATCATTGGTTGTGGATAAAACTTATAGTGAAGCCGGGAAGCCTATTTTGAAGGAAACCAATCTGCCAATTAATCAGGCAACGGCTTTTGTAGTCAATTCTTTTCTGGACTTTGGAGGAGTTGAAACCGTTAATAAGGCATTAGACAATGCCATAAAGAAAATAGGTGCAAGCCATAATTTAAAATTTGATATTAAAGGTAATCCCGTTCCTGCCAATTCAAGAGTATCAGGAACTATAATAATTAATCTCACATTTAATATGCGCTATAGTTATTGTGAGGAGTCGATGTTTCTTGTAGTAAGTGCCAGGGATGATAATTGTATTAAGCTCTAAACGCAAATTACGGATAGTACCGGATTCAGATTTCAGCCTAAAACCTACCATCAGAACAAATGAAAAAACTACTAATAGCGGTTATTGTACTTTCAGTTGCCATGTTCTCATGTGATGACGATGTCCCCTACATAAAAATTGAGAAGAGCTTAAGTAAATCAAAAACTATATCTTTTAATATAAATACCGTAGGTAGTATCGATCAGACAGAAAGAATAAGTTCAAGAGATTTGGTTGAGTCATTAACTGATGACCCGGCAACCTTTGGTTATCGTCGGGGATATACAATAACCGGCTTGTCGATTCAATCAATTAATGTTGTATTAAATCCAAAAGCCGGTAATAAGGCAACAGGTATCAATAGTGCTTCTTATATATCAAGTACTAGCACTCCCGGAAATGTGAAACTTATAAACGAGCAGGTTCTGGGCATGGGTAACGGAGGAAGTATACTTGCGAACACGCATTTAGCCCTGGAGGGTGTTGATGCAGTTAACGGATTTCTAAGAGATGCAATAGGCAATAAAGGACTAAGCACCTCTTTATTAATAAAAATTCTTGGTAAAACTAGTCCGGCAACAGAAAGGGCAGTAGCAGAGTTGCAGGTAAATATTACATTTAATATAGAATACTGGTATTGTGAACAATCTGTTTTGATAGTATTAGAGCCTGAACCGGATAAAGAATGTCAGTAAGCCCGGATGCCAGGCTAAGCCACTGATAAATTAAAATAGAAAGTACTACCCATACCAATCTCGCTTTCAACACCGATGGTGCCATTCTGCGCCTCGATAAACTCTTTACTGATAGCAAGGCCTAATCCGGTGCCGGTTTTTACGCTCCCCGGCACCTGAAAATACTTATCGAAGATTTTATCTTTATAACGTTTTTCAATGCCTTTGCCCTCGTCGCTTACCGAGAAATTGACTGATTGTCCGTCCTGAGCGATTCTGATACTAATTTTACTTTGTTCCGGTGAATAGTTAATGGCATTGGTCAGAAAATTGATTAATACCCATGCCGTTTTTTCTGTATCTGCTTTTACGCCCGGCAGGTTTTCATCCAGCTCTGTCAATAACTTAATTTTCTTTAGTTCGGCCTGAGTCTTTACAGCCTCTAATGCATATTTCAGAATCTGGTCGGGGGTGCTCTTCTGTATATTGAGTTGGATATTGCCTGTTTCAAGCTGTGATAAATTCAATAATTCACTTGTGATTTTCAGTAGCCGCTGGCTATCGTCTTTAATGCTGTCAATCAATTGTTTTTGCTCTTCATTAATAGTACCTGTTTGCTGTTTTTCTAAGAGTTGCGTACTCATTTTGATAGAGGATATAGGCGTTTTTAATTCGTGCGAGATTGTGGCAATGAAATTGGTCTTGGCAAAGTCCAGTTCTTTAAAGGGGGTTATGTTTTTCAGCACTATCACATGGCCGATATGACGTTTTTGTTTTTCACCTGTCGGCACAATGGCAATATCGATTACGTCTTTCTCGAAATAGCTTTCTTTATTATTGGCAAAAATCTTGATTGTCTGCTTTTTGTCTTCATTATTGATGCTTTCCGGCATTACTATGCCTTTCACCAGTGAGCGTATCAAATCGTTCATCAGCGATACATCCTGTGCCTG
This sequence comes from Cyanobium sp. NIES-981, assembly GCA_943368815.1. Taxonomy (GTDB): domain Bacteria; phylum Bacteroidota; class Bacteroidia; order Cytophagales; family Spirosomataceae; genus Emticicia. The sequence continues at coordinate 3,571 of CALRLS020000190.1, read as the reverse complement.
TAGCCCAATCAACTGTTCAGGTTTCAGTCCTGTTACTTTTAAGGCTTCATCATTGGCGAATAATATTTTTTTGTTTTCATCAAGACCAATCACAGGGTCATGCATATTGTTGATGAGGGTTTCGATACGTTTTTTCTCAAAGAGCAACTGTGATAAATTACTGTTATTATATTCTTCCAGTTTTTCGGCCATCGTGTTAAAAGACCGAGCCAGTTCGCCGAACTCACTATGGTCTTCAAAATATACTCTTTGTGAATAATCGTTGGCTGCAATCTGCTTGATACTTTCTGTCAGTTTTTTGATAGGATTGGCAATATTGCTTGGCAGGTTTATCAAAAGCGTGAAAGCAATCACGAAACACAATGTTCCGGTAATGGCTATCCAGATGGTTGATGATGCAGCGGTTTGTTTGGCTACATCACTTTTCCGTTGAATGGCTTCCATGTTCAGCCGCATTATTTCGGTAATATCTTTGCGTATCAATAAATGAATTGTTTTATCAAAATTATTCGCTTTCAATTGTATAAAGTGCTGACTGAGTTGTTGGGTAGCTTCCCGTTCCCCGATTTCAGTAATATTCGCCTGTTGTTTTTTCAGGTTTTCTTCTATCATCCCGATAGCGCCTTTATCAATAGTTAGTTCATCGAGTGCCAGCAACATATTGCGCGAGTATTCCAGCGTATTATAGTTGGCAACCAATATATTTTCGGTATCGTTTTTTAAAGCATTGATAGATTTTGCCCCTACATAAGTGAGCAAACTAATCAATATAAAAAGCAATCCCACACCCAAAGTCAACTTAGTCCTGATTTTCATTTGTTTTTAATTTCACCTCACCCCCTGCCCCTCTCCTTCAGGAGAGGGGGGATGAAGTTTTTGTATTAATAGTGTTCCCCTTTGGGGGTTAGGGGTGTTTTACGACAATATCACCACATCAATATCTGCAAAAGACAATTTCTTTAACAAGTCATTAAAAATATTAGTCGATAGAATAAGATTGAAAAGATTCAGATGCGGCTTGCCAATACACAAAGTAGTGATTTGTCTCTGCTCAGCTACCTCCATAATGCTTTTCGAAATATTGCTGCTCTCAATCCTGATGATTTCGGCACCCAATTGAGTGGCCAATTTAAAATTATTAATCAGATGTCTTTGCTTGTCGAGTGCAATTTTATCCGGACTTTCTTTTGGGGTTTGCACATAAAGTACAAACCACTTACTATTATAATAACTGGCCAACCGGGCTGTTTTTCTGATTACATTTTTAGCGGTTTGTTCATTACTACTGATGCAGGCCATAAATTTTTCATGCCTGATTGCCGTGCTTTTCGGAATCTCAGTCTCAACCTTTCGTTCTACCTGGCTCGCTACTTCTTTCAAGGCCAACTCTCTTAACTGCAATATCTGCTCCGATTTGAAGAAGTTATTAAGCGCCATCTGAATCTTGTCAGGCGTATAAATCTTACCTTCTTTCAAACGTGTGATTAACTCGTCAGCAGTTAAGTCAATGTTTACAACTTCGTCGGCTATTCTTACAATGCTGTCGGGGATTCTTTCTTTTACTTCAATGCCTGTAATTTCTTTTATTTCTTCATTCAGGCTTTCAATATGCTGAATATTCACGGCGCTGATTACATTAATGCCTGCTTCCAGTATCTCCAACACATCCTGCCAGCGTTTTTCGTTTTTGCTGCCTTCAATATTGGTATGTGCCAGTTCGTCAATAATTACCACTTCCGGGCGTAAATTGATTACAGCCTGCACATCCAGTTCTTCGAGTTCTTTGCCTCTGTAAAAGATCTTTCTGCGGGGTATAATCGGCAATCCTTCCAGTAAATCATGTGTTTCCTTACGGAAATGTGTTTCAATATAACCTATTTTTACATCAATGCCATTGCGAAGCAAAGAATGTGCTTCCTGCAACATACGGAAAGTTTTACCCACACCGGCACTCATACCAATGTAGATTTTGAACTTCCCCTGTCTTGATTTTCTGATTAAATCCAGAAAATGCTGTACGTTTTCTTCTTTGTTATCGGTGTTTGACATGATGTTATTTTTGATGCTGGAATAATGAATTCTCGTCGTTATTAATATATCGTCCCTACGGGACTTTGGATAAAGAATCTTTGTTTTTTACTACCAATATATCGTCCCTACGGGACTTGAAACCAGATTGGTCTCTACGGGACTTTGGATAAAGAATCTTTGTTTTTTACTACCGATATATCCTCTCAACGGGACTAAACACAAACTTATTAATATTAAATTACTTTGTTTTATGACTGAAATTATGTGATATTCATTTTGTTTTGTCTGTGTAAATATCCCGTAGGGATAATATATCGGTAGAAAAGAATGACGGCCATCAATTAAGTCCCAGAGGGACGATATATTCATTTTCAGTAAGTACCAGTCGAAAGCAACTAAAAACTAAAACACAAGGCCGTTGTTAAATAAGAATTCTGATTTTTATCGACAAATATTCTGTCTTTGCTATCAAATATCCTACCCTCTACACGCCATACTAAATTATCCAGAACGGCATAATCCAGGTTCAACGAGTAGCCAAAAGTCTGAAACCCATTTGGTGTGCCTGTGGCAATGATTACTCCGTTTTTATCCTGATAGTATTCTGCACGGGCAGCTATTCTTAGTTTATCTGTCGCTGAATAACGGGCAATTATAACAGGTGTCAACCATGCATTATAATCAGCGCTTTGATGAGATTTTTGTTCAAAACCAAAGTCAAAACCTGCTATCAAACCAAATTTTTCACTGAGCTGAAACTGTCCGAAGAAATTATTGAAATATCTCCATTTACTCACACTATCAGCCTGCTCGTTACCAATATAGGTACTCCAATTGAGCGTTGTATTAGTATTGGGTTTATAAGTCACTTGTGTACCAAAAGCAGGTGTCTGGTTGCCCGGCACTCTTTGAATCCTTTGCCAGCCATTCAGAACGAGTCCGGCCATATACCATTTATCATTGGCAGAAGTATAGGATAACTTTACGCCTGATTCATAATAAGGAGAGTTTTCTGCCAATAAACTTCTGCTCAGATTCCATGAATCCTTACCAATGGCACTTTCAAAGCCTATGTGTGAAGGCATCACCCCTGCATCAAGCCAGAGATTACTTTTTTTGGATACTTTAAAGCCGATGTTTGCCTCGTACACATTTTTCAAAAGCCCTTGTTCTGCTGCTAAATTGTATTGGGCATAAGTACCCACCATGATACCGATATTGGCCCTAATCTTATCTGTATTATAAGCGGCTTTCAATAAGCCCAGATTCAGATTGAACTCGTTGTGTCGGTTGTGATTATACAAAAATGCTGCTTTTTCATGGTTTGCCGGATTACTGAAATCATAACTATAATAAGTTTCTACATAGCCCGAAAATGTCAATGGTTTCGCTGTCTCCTGTGCATTTGCTTTCAAAACCATGAAAGCAAATGCGATTAAAATTAGTTTTTTCATTTTTGTTGTGCCTTGAAAAGGCTGTTGTTGTACTTTAATTATTGGACACTGTTGAAATTTCCCCTCCTTTTTTCAAGGAGGGGTGT
>CALRLS020000189.1:0-9292 GCA_943368815.1 Cyanobium sp. NIES-981 | reverse complement strand
CCCTTGCCATCTTTCTGGTGGCAATTGGCACAGTCCTTTTCAAAGATTTCTTTCCCGCCGATATAATATTGTTCCAGTTTTACCTTCTCCTTTGATTGGCAGGAGCTAAGGAAGAATAGGGGATATAACCCCATAACAGCGACGGTTGTCCTTAACCTCTCCAATAGTGCTACTATGTGCTCAAAAGCGTGTTTTGAGAAATTTCTCCTCCTTAAAAAGGAGGAGTACCCTAAAATAGCCGATTTTTCATCGGCTATTTTAAGGGGAGGTGGTTGTAAGGGTCTGTAAAATAGGTTCAAAAGAACTTTACAGACTCTCAACCACCCCGTCAATTTCCCGACGTTGTCAGGGAAATTGCCACCCCTCCTTGAAAAAAGGAGGGGAAATTTAAATACAAAGCCTATAGGATGGGGTTGTTCCAAATCTCGTTTAGATATAAAAACTTTTAAATCATTCATATTTTAATCAATCCACCTCTTTCAACAAAACGCTCATATCTTTCATCAATCGGCTCACGTCTTTTTCTTTAGTGCCATCATACATACCCCGTACCCTACGTTTTTTATCGACCAGTATAAAGGCACCGCTATGAATAATACCACCAGCGGCCGTAGAATCTTCTCCTGCGGTTACATAATAGTCTTTTTGTCCTAATGAATATATCTTGTCTCTGTTACCTGTTACGAAATGCCAGAAACTGCCTGAAACACCAAGGCGTTTGGCATAGGCTTTCAGAACGGCCACCGAATCATGCCGGGGGTCGATGGTATGAGACAGAATAGCTACTTGCGGATTGTCCTTGAATTGATCATAAATCCTGAGCATCTGGGTTTTCATCACCGGACAGATAGTAGGGCAGGTGGTGAAAAAGAAATCGGCTATATAGATTTTGCCTTCAAAGGTTTTATTGGTCACCTCATTACTATCCTGGTCAACAAATGAGAAGTCAGAAATAGAATGATAGACAGAATCGCCATTAATAAATGCACGTTCACCTAAAATAGGTAGTTTTTTAGGCTGGCAGGCTCCAAGAATGAATGTCAGGCCAACAATTATGCTCAACAGGTGTTTCATATAGTAAAAATCCCTCTCATGGAGAGGGTTTATCAATAAAAATATTCCTTTGCTTATTTCAGAAAATCCTGGGCTTTTTTCCTGGCATCTAGTGTTTTCTGTTTAATTTTATCTCCGGCTGTTTTAAGTTCAACCAGTGCATCTACTTTCTCCTGACCGTCTTTCATATCAGCAGCGTCGCCTAATTTGGGCATCCATGCTTCCATATCATTATAGGCTTCATCAAGCATTTTCGAAATCTCCAGAGCCTGTTGTTTTGCGGTGGTATCCATTGTTCCTGCTTTTGCCATTACTTTTTCGCGAAATCCCTCCAGTTCCATGCTCACGGGCATTATTTCATCATGAAGTTTAAATGTTTCTTCTTTCAACTTAGCCGATTCTTCTGCAAACTTATTGGCACATGAAGAAATAGTAATAATAACAAGTAAATAAAGTAGTGTTTTCATTTTATGGTGTGCTTGTTTATCGATTAAATACTTATTCCTAGAATCTCTATTGCACTATGTATAGCACTTTCTGACGGGTTCTCGCCGCCTATCATTTTGGCTATTTCTATAATGCGCTCATCGGCTTTTAATTTACGTATCCTGCTTACGGTTCTTGATGAGCTATTGTCTTTATACACAAAGAAATGGCTGGTGCCTCGCCCTGCTATCTGATGTAAATGGGTAATGGCAATCACCTGTAAATTTTGTGCCATTTCTCGCATCATTTTGCCAACTTTGATGGCGACTTCACCTGAAATTCCCGTATCAATTTCATCGAAGATGATGGTAGGTAGCGAACGTTTATCACCTACTACGTATTTAATGGCTAACATCAGACGGGAAAATTCACCACCGGAAGCCACATCTTTTAGTTGACGAGGGGTAATGCCTTTATTTGCACTGAACAGGAAGTTTATCTGGTCTAGGCCATCATTGGTGAGTTTGCCCGTTTTATGGCTTATTTTCAGGCTCGCATTAGGCATACCAAGTTCAACCAATAATCCTACTACACGTTTTTCAACCTCCGGTAATACTTTCTGGCGGGATTTAGACAATACCTCAGCCGATTTAGTAGCCGTTTCAAAGGCCTTATCAACCCGTTCTTTTGCCGCTGACAGATTCTCGCTTAGATTAAGTACTTTACTGACTTTCTCTTCTAAAATAGCCTGTATCTCTAATAATTCACCGCTTGATTTCACCGCATGTTTCTGTTGCAGTTTATAAAGCAAATCCAGGCGTGCCTGTATAGTTTCTATCTGTTCACCATCCAGCTCTATGCCTTCTTCTGCTGACTCAATATCACGAGCCACATCTTTCAGTTCAAGTAAGCAGGACTGGATTCTGTCTTTGAATTGCTGATATTCGGGAGAGTATCCTGCTATGGGGTTCATATTGCTTACAGTGCTTTGAAGCACAGACAGAACAGATTGTTCAGTATCAGATAAATAAGCATAAGCGGTGAGCAAGCGTTGTTTTACCTCTTCGGCATGTTCCAGAATATTCAATTCCTGTTCAAGCGATTCCTGTTCGTTGGCTTCCAGTTTGGCTTTTATCAGTTCATCCAACTGGAAACTATTGTATTCAAATTCTTTTTTATTCTGGTCTGATTCAGTCTGCAATTGCTCGTAGGCATCCTGTAGTTTTTTATAGGTGCGATACTTTTCCTGATATTCCACCAGTTTGTCGTGGCATTGGGCATAGGTATCGACGATAGTCAGTTGATATTCATTCGAGCCTAACTGGATAGAGTCGTGCTGTGAGTGAATATCCATCAACTGCGAAGTGATTTTGCGAAGCGTTTCGAGTGTTACAGGAGTATCATTGATAAAAGCCCTGGATTTACCGCTAGGAGCAATTTCCCGGCGAATGATGCAGGGGTTTTCAAAGTCCAGTTCTTCTTCGTCAAATATATTTTTTATGTAGAAGCCATCCATGCCAAAAGTACCTTCAATGATACATTTTTCGGCTTCATTGTAGAGTGTTTTAATATCAGCACGATTGCCGAGCAGCAAACCTATTGCACCCAGCATAATAGATTTTCCTGCACCGGTTTCGCCTGTTACAATATTAAGATGAGCATCAGGAGAGAGTTCAAGTTGCTCAATCAGGGCATAATTCTTAATCAGAAGATGTGAAAGCATGAAAAAAGCTTTATTTGAGTTTACTCGTCAAGATAGCTGATAATAACGATAGAAAAAAGTATTTGTATGCACAAATATGTTCAAAATAATTGGGTCTGAACATACTATCCTCTACTAATTCAACGCCAATTTAGTATAAAAAATTCACTGTATTTTCGGAGCAAATTTAGAAGTAAAAAAAAGAAGGTATCAATGTTTTACATAATTTTTTTGTAAAACATTGATACCTTCCTTTCTGACTTATATGAATGCCCAAACCCTTTATCCTTACTTCTTCACAAACTTCATAGAAACCGAATTCATGCAATAGCGTAAGCCTGTAGGTTTCGGGCCATCATCAAAAACGTGGCCTAAATGCGCTTTACAGCGGTTACACACTACTTCCGTACGTACCATTCCGTGACTTGCATCGACTTTATTCTCTACGCTGCACTCATTGACGGGCTTCCAGAAACTTGGCCAGCCTGTTCCGGATTCAAACTTTGTATCAGAACTGAAAAGCTCTAAATCGCAACACACACATTTATAGATGCCCTTTTCATGGTTATCCCAATACTCGCCGGTAAAAGCCTGTTCTGTACCAGCTTTACGTGCTACGGCAAATTGTATAGGGCTTAATTGCTTTTTCCATTCAGTTTCGGGTTTTTGAATAAGCTCAATCTTGCAATCAGGTTTGGCGGCTGCTTTGCCTTTATTTTGCGCATAGGTTTGAACTGTCATTAACACACAAACCATTACGACGATACTCTTCAGGAATGTTTTATTTTTCATTGTTTTTTTTGATTATGTATGACGATTTGAAAATCGTGCGGGCGGCGTCCGCATACATCTATAATTACGGAAAATTTAAATAAAAAGTTTTGAAAATTTATAATTTGGCATACTTTTAACGTTAGATTAAAAAAAAAGCTTTCCAGACGTGCCTGAATCAAAAAAACTAATCGGATACCTATGCCTGATAATTATATTGTCGGGGGTTACGTCTTGCGAGGTTTTACGAACCAAAAGCAAAGCAGAAGAATTAGCCGCCAAAAGTAAGACAAAAGCTAAAACTACGCATGAGAAGCCTACCGCTGAAAAACACTCTGCCAGAAAACCCGTAGTAGTGCTTTCAGCCAATACCCGGAATCTGATTAAAGTGGCGCGTTCGTATACAGGGGTGCCGTATCGTATCGGAGGGAATGATGATAAGGGTATTGATTGTTCGGGTCTTTTATGTAATACTTTCAAAGAGTTTGGTATTCTCCTGCCCCGAGTTTCGTGGCAACAATCAGAGTTTTTTCCGGCTATTGATATTCCTAATATACAACCGGGTGACCTGGTTTTCTTTTCTGTCAATGGAAAAGAGGTCAATCATGCAGGTATAGTTACGGAAGTACGAGGAGAAAACGAAGTCATATTTATTCATGCTTCAACCAGCAAGGGAGTAATAGAAGATAATATGATGACAAATTATTGGAAGGCCAGATTCGCCAGCGCATGTCGTCCGGATTTTGCAAAATAAATTTTAAGGGTGCATTTAAGCTATTTTGCCTTAAATTTCGTTATAGGAAATAAAGCAACACTACATCGCAGGTATGAGAAACAACTTGTTGTTAACTATAGGGCTGATAATCAGTAACTTGGCGTTATCACAATCACAATATTTCGGACAAAATAAACCTCGTTATAAATCATTTGGTTTTAAAGTTTTACAAAGCCCCCACTTTGAATTATACCACTATTTTAAAGATAATAGCATTCCGAACGATATAGTTGTTAATAGCGAACATTGGTATAAGATTCATCAGGAAGTATTCAAACTCGCTTTTATCAAACCCAATCCCCTTATCATTTATCAGAATCACCCGGATTTTCAGGAAACCACAGCAATCAGCGGACGAATAGGCGAAGGCACAGGAGGTGTAACGGAAGGCCTACGGAACAGAGTCGTGATGCCCATGATGTATTCGAAACGCCAGACTGACCATGTTTTGGGACACGAATTAGTGCATGCTTTTCAATACCAGTTAATGACATCCGGCGACTCTACAACCTTAGGGAATATTCAGAATTTACCGCTGTTTATGGTAGAGGGTCTGGCAGAATATATGTCTTTGGGAAGGGTAGATGCCCATACTGCCATGTGGATGCGTGATGCAGTGCTGAGCGATGATATTCCGACTGTTAAAGACTTAGTAAGCAAAGAATATAAGTATTTCCCGTATCGTTGGGGGCAGGCCTTCTGGGCATACATAGCCGCTACCTACGGTGACGACATGATACGGCCCTTGTTCAGAGAAACGGCTAAATATGGCATTGAAGCTGCATTCAAACGTAATCTGAAAATGGACATAGAACGGTTTTCTGCCAGATGGAAAAAAGTATTGATTGACATCTATTCTCCGTTACGGCAAGGTACTTCAACAATTCCTACAGGCAAGGAAATAGCATCTGCCAAAAATGCAGGTGAAATGAATCTCTCTCCTACTATTAGTCCTGATGGTAACTTAGTGGCTTATATTTCTTCTAAAAACGTTATTTCATTAGATATTTTTATTGCCGAAGCCAATACCGGAAAAATCGTACGGAAAATTGAAAGTACATCTTTCGGTTCGCACGTAGATTCTTATAGTTTTCTGGAAACTGCCGGAGCCTGGTCGCCTGATAGCAGAAATCTGGCTTTGGTGATTCAGAGTAAGGGTCGTAATAAATTATCAATAGTTGATGTGGCTACAGGGGGCAAACGGACTTTCGAACTGAGTGGGGTAGATTCCTTTACCAATCCTGCCTGGTCGCCTGATGGCAGTACTATTGTGGTTTCAGGATTGATGAACGGCCTAAGTGATTTATATGCTTTTAATATCAAAGAACAGACAGTCAGAAACCTGACAAACGATGATAATTCAGATCTGCAACCTACGTGGTCGCCTGATGGTAAATGGATTTATTTTGTGTCAGACCGTGCACATAATTTTGCCCGTCTCGAAAAAGCTGATTTTTCAATTTCAAGAATAGACCTTGAAACCTCGAAAATTGAAACCTTTGCGTTTTTTCAGGGAGCAGATAACCTTAATCCTCTGGTTGACCCTACGGGCAATTTCGTTTATTTCCTGTCTGATGCCGACGGATTCAGGAATCTTTATCGCTATTCACTCGCAGAAAGCAGTATCGAGAAACTGACTAATTATTTTACCGGTATCAGTGGTATTACGATGTATTCGCCTGCAGTAAGTATTGCCTCCCGAACAGGTCAATTAGTGTATTCTTATTTTCAGGGAGGAAAATACAATTTGTATCTGGTAAAAGAAGGAGAACTGATAGGTAAGCCGGTTGATAATAAAGTTGATAAGACACCTGCTACGCTGGCTCCTGTTGAGTGGAAAGAGGGCAGGGATATTGTTCAGAATAACCTTAATAAACAGAATATTCTGGGTCGGATACAGACAAGTAGCCTGAAAACAATGAGATATAATCCGAAATTCAAATTGGATTATCTTGGAAGCTCAGGCGTTGGGATGTCTACCAGCAGGTGGGGAACAGGTCTTGGCGGTGGTGTGGTAGGTTTAGCAAGCGATATGCTCAATAATAATCAGGTATCGGGTGTATTGGCAATGAATGGTGAAATTCAGGATTTTGGCGGACAGTTTGCCTATCTGAATCAGAAAAAACCATTGCAATGGGGAGCCAGTTTCTCCCGTATTCCATACCGTTTTTCTGATTATAATCCTAGTGACAAATACATAACTGATTCCAAAGTAAAAGCAAATCTGGGTATCCCGGCTACTGATTCATTGATTCAGACGAGTTATAATCTCTATCGGTTGTTTATCAACGAAGTGGGGCTTTTTGCTTTTTATCCATTAAGTACAGCTAACCGAATTGAAGTAGGCGGGAGCGCCAACTGGTATAGTTATAGCGGACGAGTCTATAGCGATTATTACGGCATCAACGCAAACGGTAGTTACTATGCAGGTAGTGAAACACCAAGGCGGATTCCACAGGCCGAATTAATGGAAAATGGATATAAGCCTTTTAATCTTCAACAATTATATGTTGCATACGTCGGAGATAACACGACTTTTGGTACAACTGCACCGTTAAACGGTTATCGGTATCGTTTTGAAGTGTCAAGATATTTTGGGAATATTGCCCATAATTCTATTACTGCCGATTACAGAAGATATAAATACATGAAGCCATTTACTTTGGCTGCAAGGCTCTATTATTATGGTAGATTGAATGCGGATAATATAACCGATTATAATAAGCTTTATCCAATGTTTCTGGGTTATCCGTGGTATATGCACGGTTTCTGGGGTAAGGCATTGGGGAATCAGACTTCTACCTTGGTTTTGAGCGAAGAGCAACTGAAGGGGTCTCAGATGGGCCTGATGAATTTTGAAGTAAGATTGCCATTTACTGGACCTAAAAAACTAGCGCTTATAGATTTTGCATACGTACCCACTGATTTGAATTTCTTTTTTGATATGGGTATGGCATGGGACGAAGCAAAGACACCTGGCATGAACAAAGAGTACATTTTTAATGATGGTAAAACACAAATGTTAAAAGTGAAGCCGATTATCAGCACAGGTTTAAGCCTGCGTATTAATGCGCTGGGTTATCTGATATTAGAACCCTATCTGGCGTTCCCGATTTATAACGGAAAAGTGCAAAGGGCGGTAACAGGAATTAATTTTATGGTTCCGGGATGGTAATATTTGTAGTTTTAGGATAAAATATGCATTTTTGTATTTCGTAAAAGAATTAACAGGTTTTTTGCGCTTATGAGGGGATGTAGCTCAGTTGGCTAGAGCGCTTGACTGGCAGTCAAGAGGTCGTGGGTTCGAGTCCCATCTTCTCCACTATTATGAAATTTTCCTGCCATTTGACAGGAAAGTTTTTTTCTCGCCCAAACTTCTTATGCTGTCCTTTCGGTGTTTTTCTACACGAATGTGTGTTTTTTGTCTTTAAAAGAATACATAATATAGTTTTGTCAACCAACTTTTTTTATTACTATGAGTACAGAAGAAAAGGCCAAAAAAAGTCGCGAGTATCAAAGGGAATACCATAAAAAGTATCGTGAGAAACATCGTGACACCCTGAATCAGAGATCCAGAGATTATGCGGTTAACCATCGCGAAGAGTTAAGAGAGAAATCCAAAGAGTATCGTCAAGAGAACAAGGAGAAATTAGCTGCTTATGAAGCTGCACGTTGGCCAAAAAGAAAGGAACAGCGCAGATTAAAGCGAGAAGCACTGAAGCAGCAAAAATTAAACGCTTTAGCGGTACAAGAATCTACGGAAGTGTCAACTAACTAGGGCATGAGAAATCTTTACTTTTATTGTTGAGTTCTGCAAGGCCTTTAGGTATAAAGCCTGCATGTTATCATAAAAATAAGAGAGAGGAAATTTCAGGTCTTTGATAAAACCATTGGCAAACCGGGGAGTATTTTGCGAAGTATTCGCAATCCTTGTATGGGTATCAGTGTGGTATTATCTTAATTGAACCATTTGGATTCGTGTTATCTTATACCAGTAACGGTGTAAGCAAGGCTAGGTATTGACTTGTATCTAGCCTTGCTTTGTTTAAAATATTGCAGTAAATCTAAATTGTTGCAGGGTTTTAAAACGTGTTTTACACTAATGGTATATTTTTCCTATCACCCTTATACTCCTCTATCTGCTCCAGCATTTCCATTGATTTCATGAGTGGTGTCCATTCCTTGCCTTTAAAAATCAAGCGGAACCACTTTTTATGTCTGTTTTCGTATTTGATATTGACAAACATCCAGATGGCTAAATAAGTAAAGGCGGCTGTGAGCGGAATTTGTATAATATACCACAATGTACCACCATTTTGCCACGCTGCCTCAGTCCAGTAGAAAGTGTTCCATACCGGAAACTGCAAAAAAAGAAGTCTGGTTATCCAGATAGTTGATGATTTCAATGTAGCTATTTTTTCCTGTGTTGCCAATATAGAGTCGCTAACATCAACTGTTTTAATCAGATATAGCTGATAAATGTATACACCTATAGCCATTTTAGTAAGCAAAACCTGGATTATGGCCGAAATTAAAAAAAATGAAATTCCGGCTTTAAAAGCAAT